>CAXFLH010000001.1:0-45256 GCA_964003875.1 uncultured Flavobacteriales bacterium
ATTGATTGAAAATAAACAAAACACGCCTACAAGACCCATCGCTAATGACAACGTTAGTGCTTGATTGGTGGTCATTCTTTGTTTTGGCAACGGCCTGTCTTCAGTTCGTCTCATCAATTTATCTAAGTCTTTTTCTATAACTTGATTGAAACCATTCGATGATGCAACTACTAAAAAACCACCCAAAATAAGAGCTATCAAATCAAAGGATTGAAATATTCCTCCTGCAATAAAATAGCCCGCAATGGCTGAAAATACCACACTCGAAGTCAATCTAATTTTTGAAAGTTGTAAAACGTCGTTAATGGACAATTTGTAAGTGTTTAATTTAGAATATTTTAAGACAAAACTCATCAATTTCTATCTAGGGGGTAAATTTACCACTTTTTATATTTTCAAAGGCTTTATTTGTTAAATATTTAGCAAAATTTACAATTTATAATTAATCTAAAAATCGTAGTAAAAATTCTGCAAATCGGTTTTAAAGGAAAAGAAAAGATACTGATTTTCATCAGTGGTATTTCTATCACTTAACGACCTATTAGTAAGACCTAACTCTATTCTCATATTAGTTTTTGGATTGACAATATAACCAACTCTAAAGTCTATGATTTGTAAATTAGAAGTGTTTCCTTGGCCAATATCGTTATCAAGCTCTTTATAATTCTCGTCATAAGGCATAAAAATATCACTACCATAATTTGTAGTATCTCCAGCAATTTCTCCGCCATATTTAGCATGTATCAATTTTAAATCCGCTGTCCATCTATCTTTTCTATAACGAATAAAACTTACATTTTCCAAAAAACTTGTTCCTAAAGGGTGCGCCAGAGGCTGCGCGTAATGAGCATAATTTTGTATAGGGTTAAAGTGAGAATAAGTGAATGGTCTAGCAAAATTAAATTCTGATTGTAGAGTTAGGTTTTCAAACCCAAAGACGTCAAAATATTTCATACCTACTTGTCCTCCATACTTATTACGCCATGCCCCATTTTGAGCTCTAAAATCACCTATTGCAAACTCATCAAAAATTACTTGTCCATACAAATGAGAAGTAGATGTCAACTTATACTTTAATGACAAACCTAATAATGCGTTACCTTGTCTTGAATAGCCAATAGAGTATTCAACAGGTCTATAAAAGATTATAGGGTTCATGTAGTTGATATCAAACACATTGCCCAAACTATCTTCCCCCAACATTGTGGATTCGAAAATGCCAACATTCAACCGTTCACCTATATTAACACTTAAGTAATGAATAGCGCTAAATTTTGACTTACTTATATCTTGCGCACCTATGTCGAAATTTATATCTTGAAAATAAGAAAATAGATTGACGTACTTAAATTTCCATACATCTGTAGTTATCTTTAAATAAGGATAATTAAATGAGTTATCGGAAAGCAACATGGAACGATAACCATCGCCAATAAAATGTTTACCATGACCTAAATGTACGTCAAAGAATTTATTAACACCATAATTTATGTAGCCATTAGCGTAATAAAAATCCATTACACCCTCATTTGTAAAGGGAAAATACTTTATAATACCCTGACCAGGCAAAACATAATTATTATCTTTTGCATAATTCTCCACATAATCTGAAACTACCATTTGATTTTCATAGAAAGATGAATAAAAAGATAACTTTTCACCGATCCTACCTTTTACCTCAAACCCTCTTGTATTTACATATCTTTTTTTGTTATCTTCAGCTATCTCAAAATGAAAAAGAGGATTTAAAGCAAAACTATAATCTGCATGCTCAATACTGAGTAAATCGGAGTTAAGAAAATTGTGAATGAATGACTTTTTTGAAACAATTGGCTTAAAAGAATTGTAAAATATGGTGTCATCAGAAGAATATAAAAAAGGCTTAAATGAGGTGTGTTTTGAAACGCCTATATCATGCATATCCTTTTCTAAATACGAATAATAAGAATGACTTATAGGTGCATTGGTCTGCCCTATCAATATTAGTGAGAATTGTGATAACACAAAAATTAATACGTATTTCTTCATTTGTAGATTATTTAATTAAAAATAGTTTCTCTAAAAAAGCCTAAGCAAAAATAATCAATACTAATGTCAAAGAGTTTTTATTAGCTCAACATAGCCCTCAGCAATAGAATCCCAACAATAGTTTTCTTTCATATTACTAATAGCATTTTGAGGTATTTCATTCATTAACTCCTTATTATTCATCAAAATATTCAACTTGTTTGCCAAATCGTCTGCATTACCTTTTTCAAAAAGCAAACCGTTTTTTCCATCTTCAATAACTTCTTCAAAAGAAGGTATTTGTGAAGCTACCACTGGCAAACCATAAGACATTGACATCAATAAAACACCACTTTGAAAAATGAGTTCATAGGGTAAGACTAAACAATCGGCCGCCTTGAAATAGAATTCTCTTTTTTCTTCGCTGATATAATCAATATCTAAAACTAATCTGCTTGATAAATCCAATTCATCGATAATAGATTGGTACTTGTTAAAGTCATCTTTTCCTGAATGACCAGCAATAATAAGGTGTATTGAGGAATCAACATTAGGCATCGCTCTAAGCATAAGGTCTAAACGTTTATTGGGCTTTAAACGCCCAAAAAATAAAATGTATTGCCTTTGCTCGTCCAAATTCAAAGCTTTTCTAGCCAACTTTCTGCTTATTGAATTATCTGGCAAACTAACAAATGAGCCGTGTTTTAACACGCTTACTTTGGAATGTATCTTGGACTCAATCTGAGGCAGAAGATGATTTAAAGAAAAACTATTATGTACGATAATTCTATCTGACCAACGGTTGTATATCAAATTATAATACCACTTGTTGTCTTGATCGGTAAATGAAAAAACATCATGAGATATGGTAATCGTTTTTAGCCTGAACAATTTGCTAATAGCATAAGTCATTATTGCCATATTGTGTGTAGAAAAAACGTGAATTATAACCGTATTAATTTTGTTCCTTTTACAGTCCATACAAGACTTAAACATTCCCTTTATAAAATTTAATATTTGGGGAAATTTATTTTTAAAAAATATTCCGAAAACTGGCTGAGAAACGATATTTTCGGATTTCACATTAAAATTGGAGTAGATGTAAGTATCAATCCCTAATTTATTCAATGAAGTACACAGAAATGTATCGTAATGATTCATTCCGCTCTTTATTCCTACAGGGTCAATAATAGCTATTTTATGTTCCATCTATCTAAATCTGTATTTAATAGTTTTTCAAGCTGAAAAACATCGGACTTGTAAAATGCTTTCAACTGTTCCTCTGTATGCTTAGAAAGTATCGGCTTGGACTTAGCTGAAAAATACTTGGACCTAATTAATGACAAAAGACGTTCAGGCATAATAGTTTTTACTACTTTTCTTATAATGTTGAATTTATACAATTTAGAAACCAAAGTGTAAGAAGGAGATAAAAAAGGGTTTTTAATGCTAAAGTTAATCTCCTGTTGTTCGATTTCTAAAAAACTAAAAACACGATTCATCACTTTTTCAGTATAAATCTTGAAATCTTCATAAAAAATAACCAATAGCTGTTCTTTTCCAAAGACATCTAAATACCTTTTCAATTGCGAATAATAATTGCCTAACTCTAAGTATTGTTGAAAATATTGCGGATAGATTTGTGGATTAGCTATAATATCTTCTAATTTTTCTGAGCAAAAACCCAAACGACAATCCATCAAATAATGAGAAAATGCACGTTCAATAGGCTCTCTAAGCATAATGATAATTTTAGCTTCAGAGTTGTAATCATATATACGCTTAGGCACGTTTTCATAATACAAATAAGATACACTAGCTTCTCCTCTAATTTGTCTTTTTTCTTTGGAAAATAATTTGTGATAGTCATTGCTATCAATAATACATTTGGAATTATAGAACAAAGATTCTACTTCTTTTGAGGAAAAAAAGTTAGGCTCTTTTACACTACTCATACTCACATCAGTATGCTGATTGAGATAATGGTGCAAGGAAGTGGTTCCTGCTTTTGGGGCGCCTACAATAAATGTATTTACTTTCATTATTACATTTTAAATCCTTTAAAATAGGACGTTTGTATAAGGTAAAAGATACGCCATTTTTTTTCAAACCTATGACTTATAAAAAAACGAATGGTCAAATAAAACCACAAATAAATTAAATTGATATATGCAATTAGTGTTTTTTGTTTTCTTAAAAAATAGACGTGATTTTTACTATTCTGCTTTATAAAGAACTCTCCATATTTCATGGGTTTATCTTTATTTCTAGAATTGGTAAGACTACCTATTTTGTGTAAAAAATGAATGTCATGCCTGTATCTAGCTTCGTGTTTTCCATCTTTTAAAACTCGAAAGAAAAAGTCAGTATCATCAAAATACACAAAAAACTTCTCGTCCATCAAACCAATATCTTCAAAAACAGACTGATGTATTAAGGCACAACATGTTGGTGCATATTCTATCTTATCGTCAACATTGTATTGGTTGTTATCAATCTCTCCTTGCCCGCGATGAAAATTTAAAAATGCTTTTTTCCTGCTGTAAAAGCCTCCAGCATACCAAATCATATTGGATGGAGAAAAATAATTCATCTTGGGGACTACTATTGATGAGCCATAACTGTTGTAGGTTTGTACTAGTTTTGACAACAATTTAGCTTCAAAAACAGTATCGTTGTTTAACAACAAGACAAAATAACAACCGTCTTTAAGCGCTAACTTGATACCTTGATTATTTCCTGCCGCAACACCTAAGTTATTGGTGTTTTTTAAAAGTACTTTAGATTTAAAGTCCCAATTGTCAACTTTTGAAAGTGTATCGTCAACAGAGTTGTTATCGATGATATAAAGATTGAAATCTGAGTAATCTTGTTGCTCAATAGAAGTGAAAAAATCATCTAATACAGAAGCACTATTAAAAGTGACTGTTACAATACCTATCTTCATTTCATTAGCCCTTTATCTTTCATTTCATTTATGGACTGCTCATAATTATCAGAATTGACTTCTTGCTTTTTAACCCATTCTACAAATTGCTTTAGTCCATCTTCAAATGACACTTTTGGACTGAATCCTAAGAGTTTTTTTATTCTGCTAATGTCAGCTTTATTGTGTCGAATATCGCCTAGCCTATAATTTCCTGAAACGTTAATATCCACATCAGATTGATATAGTTTTTTTAGACTATCTGCAACCATTTGAACCGTAGTCGAAACTCCTGAACCCACATTCAATGAACAGGATTTTAATGTATCATCTTGTATAGCCAATACAGTCGCATTTACAACATCGTCGATAAATACAAAGTCACGACTTTCCTTGCCATCTTCAAAAATATTTATGTGGTTGTTATTCAATATGCGAGTAGAAAAAATGGATAAAATTCCAGTATAAGGATTACTTAATGACTGCCCTGGACCATAGACATTTTGATATCTCAAAGCAATAGCGGAGATGCCTAAACTTTTACAAGCCACAAGAATCATTTGCTCTTGATCACTTTTAGTAATTCCATATATAGAAGACGGATGAATCTTTGAATCTTCATCAGTTTCTAACATGGTCAAAGGTTGTTTACAAATACTGCATAATGGCTCAAATTGCCCGTTTGATATTTGAGTAACTTCTCTTTCATTAGGATATACCTCACCATGCGATTCACAATGGTATTTCCCTTCACCATATATTGCTCGTGATGAAGCAACAATTACTTTCTTAACAGTATGTTTCTCATTGGCTAATAAATCTAACATTACGGCAGTCCCCCCACAATTCACTTGAACATATTTCTCAATTTGATACATAGACTGACCTGTACCAGTTTCTGCTGCCAAGTGTACAATAACAGTACTATTGGCTATAGCCTTTTGCCAATCTTTTCTATTTCTTATATCTCCGTTTATTAAAGTAACTTTACCTTTAATGGACTGATATAACTGAGAATTTTCTTTGGAATTGGTATGAATCTGAGGCGAAAGATTATCTAATACCCTTACATTGTGTCCAAGACTAACAAGCTTCAATGCTAAATTAGAGCCAATAAATCCTGCTCCTCCAGAAATTAATATATTTTCCATCTAAACTTGTCGATTATATAAATACCACCCGACATTACAAAAGTAAGAAAAAAAGGTCTGAGCATAATTGGTTCTGTCATTAACGAAATAATAATGAAAATGAAAAACCATTTACGCTTTTCAGGAACAAAGTTCTGATGGTATAACATCACAACCAAAATCAGAGTAAATGGTATTCCTGCAGCAGCTAAGAAAAACATAATAGAGTTAGTCGAGCCCTTGTCGTTTACATTTGAAAAATCAACAGCCTCTAAGTTTAATGAAAATCTAGTCTTTTGGCGAGTTTTAACAAATTGTTCATCGTCCAAACCAACACCAGTAATAGGGTTTTCGGCAACCATATATATGGGTTGAACTAAATCAAAAAATCGAGCTTGAAAAGAAAATCGTCCATCACCATTAAGTTTGTCAGAAATATTAATAGCTGTAATGTAATAAACTAATAAAATAATTAATGCTGCTATGGGCAAAAACAAAATATTTTTTCTTATCTCGGAACTAAATGACAATAGAAGTTGGACAAACATTACGACTAATCCAGTTGTTGAAAATGTTGTAAAAATAGCTAGAATAGTCAACCAAAATATCAAACCTCTTTTCTTTTTAACAAAAGAGATGATAAAGAGCAATAGATTAAGAAAAATCTGAAGGACACCAGGTTCCCAAAAAATACCTTGATTTCTAACAAGCTCAATACCCAATACAGAAAATGAATGCGTATACTTTAGATAAAAGAAAACGTTTAGAAAACTAACGCAGTCATAACGACCATTACTAATATTAATTAAAAAAGGTTTTACAAAAGGAAAAATAAAGAAGTTAATCAGGGCGTGAATTAAAATTATTTTTAAAATCAAATAAAGATGAGGAATAAATAGATTTTTATTTTCTTCTCTATAATAATACATTGCTGAAAAAATAGAGGTAGTGAAAATAACAATATTAGCCAATAACTTTTGTGTTGATTGAGGTGATAATGCAAATAAATAGTTGAAAGTAAGTAAGGACAAAAACAATACCAAAAGCTGCACAAAAATTAGAAGTTCTCTTTTGTAAAGATTTTTAATGACAAAAAGAGATGAGAATAGAAAAAACACAAAATAAAGCATCTCCTTTCTAAAAAATATGAAGACCATACTACCTGCAGTTAGTACCAAAAAAAGCATCGGCAACCATGAAAATTTGAGATGTTTTGACGCTAATTTCATGACTGATCTTTGGTCCTTTCCCAACTTTGTTTAGCGTGGTTGTATGTCTTTATAATGCGAGCAGGTGAGCCCGCTACCATACAATAGTCAGGCACATCATGAATAACTAAAGAATTTGCTCCTACAATACACTGTTTACCTATCTTAGATGAAATGACACAAACATTTTCTCCAAGCCATGTGCCATCACCAATTTCAACTTCCGCCTTAAAACCTACTCCTTGCTCTTTGTAGGGCAAATCAACTTTATCAAAACGATGAAAATTATCAGCGATATATACGTTATCGCCCATCAATACATTCTTGCCAATTCGTATACTTTTCAAAGAAACGATATGAGCATTTCTTCCAATATAAGTGCCTTCATCTATAGAAAGTTTAGTGTCTTTAGAAGTTGAATCGGAATAGTTTAATGCCAAAAGCCAAGCGTTAGGTTTAATAAAAACTTCTTTTTTGATAGCAATATATCTTGCACCTTCAACAGAAAATGGCATAGATAGTGTTGATTTAGGTGCTAATTCCTTGAACGAAAAACGATAAAGTAAAGTAAAAATCTTATCCCTTATTCTGCGATATGTATTATGAATTTGTTCCATTATTTAACCAGCCTATATTATACTCAGGCAAGATTTTTTTTAACTGAGCAATATCTTCTACAAAATAGGATTCTAAATTGGATTTCAAAGATTCATTTAAAGAAATTTTTGACTTAGATAAATTTTTACGCATAATCAACTCTCTAATTAACTTAGTTTTTTGCTCTCCAATAGTGTTGTGAAGTATCTTTTTAATAAGACTAAATTTGGAAGATGATTGAAGAATTGCGTTTAATTTTTTACTCTTTGGCGCACCCGTACTTTTTTTATTTATCATAAAATGCGACACCTTAAAGCTACTATCAACTTCTAAAAAATCGAAAATATCAACTAATGATTTATCAATATCGTTTACAAAATCTTCAAAAAAAACAACTTTTACTTCCTTAAATGCATCTTTATAAGCTTTTACCGATTCAGCATATGTGCTTAAGCCTTTATAGTGCCAAAAGGAATTAAACCCTTTTGAAATTCGTTCTGACTCTTGCTCAAGTGCATGCTTAAAGTCCAAGTTTTCATAGGTTGAATAATTATGAGAATAATTTGAAAATGCTCTCTCAATAGGGTTTCTTAAAAGAATTAAAATTTTTGGTGACTTACCATCTTTCAGTTGTTTAATTTTAGGAATTACTTCATGATGATGGTATAAATATTGTGTGCTCGCGTCACACTTTATTTTTTCACTTTTATTGGCATAAAGATTGGTATAATTAAGTTCATCAAGCACTGAACTTCTCAATAAATAGGGTTTAATAGGATCAGCTTCAGAAATGTTTTGAATACTGTCTTTTATAAAAAACCGTGGCTCTTTATCAGGAATCGCTATATCTGGATGTTGACTAAGATAATGGTACAAAGAAGTCGTGCCTGCCTTCGGTGCTCCTACGATATATAAGTTAGGATAATTCATCATCTAATACCTGGGAAATAAATTGAATAAAACCCAAAGTTTTTCTTGATGTAAACTATCATAAGAACATTCCATATCACTCCACTAATAGCGCTAGCAAAAGCTGCTCCATCAATACCATATTTTGGAATTAAAATATAGTTTAAACCGATATTGATTAGAGCTGTAAGGATTAGTATATTCTGAAACACATTTTGTTTGCCGACCATTTGTAAAAATGTACCTACAGAGCCGGAAATTGCACTGAACATTTTACTTATTGATAAGATAATTAACGCCATAGCTGCTAACTTAAATTCTTCTCCAAATACACTTAAAATAGATTTAGGAAAGCATAAAAATAATATTATTACTGGAAAAGTAACCCAAAATATGGTTTTAGTTGATTGTTGTACTATTTTTTTAAGAGCCTCAATATCTCCAGAAGAATGAATTTCTGAAAATTTGGGTGCGGCTATACTATTGACTGCCATAAGACCCATATATGCTAACATAGATAATTTTAAGGCAATATTATAAATCCCTACTAGGTCTGAAGAGGTCATATTTGCTAACATAAACAAATCTACTTTTCCCATTATCAGCATCATTGACTGACCTAACAACAATGGAATAGACACCTTAAAAAGTGCTTTTGTACTGAGTTCTTTCTCGCTATTGCTGTGCTGAGAATTAATCAATTTAGTTTTGTGATAATACCATAAAAAATAAGATGAAAATGTCATAATAATAACACTCAACACATAGGCGTAAATAGGAAGTTTTTCTGAGAAGGTATACGAAGTAAATACCACCATAATAATGAAAGTAATTAGGGTAATTGCAACATTATTCAAAAAAGAAAAAGAAAGCATTTGCTTCAACCCTCGAATAGCCTGAACATTCATATGAAACAATACTAATGGAATGAAGGAGAAGGATACGATTAAAAGATACTCCTCGTCAAGATTCATAAAATTAGCTATGTAGGCAGAAAAAAACAATAATAGTAAGGTGAAAATAATAGCAGCTAAAGTGACAATAGCTATTGATTTAAAAAAAAGTTTATTAATTAATTGAGGGACTCCATTGTGCACGTATCTTGAGATAAATCGAACTAAAGCGGTGTCTATGCCTAACCTTGAAATGATACTTAAAATTTCAACAATTAATAAAGCTGTTACATACTGACCAAATACAAAAGCTCCAAATTTATTAGTAATGAAAATAGCAAGAACATACCCAACTAGTATGCCAACAATTTTCAAGATAAAAGTGCTAGACGCTCCCTTGATAAGCTCAATAAAATGAACATCACCTGAGTACTTTGATAGATATGATTTTATTTTGTTCAATAATTCTAATAGTTTGAATCGGATTCTTTGCCATGTAAAATAGAAACTGCAGAAGATGTTCCAATACGTTTTACACCCAAATCTACCATTGTCTTAAAATCTTCAATGTTACGAATTCCTCCGGAAGCTTTTACTGGCAAAGGTGACGAATTATCTAACATTAGTTTTATAGCTGACACAGTTGCTCCGTTTGGTGCTGAGTCAGGGCTAAAATAAAAGCCTGTCGATGATTTTACAAATACATTATGAGCATTATTTTGACCAAAATTATCTATAACAACATCTCTAATGAGCTGACAAATATCAATTATCTCATTATCACTTAATGCCGCTGATTCTATTATCCATTTAATAGTCTTATTATTGGACAAACACAGAGCTGTACATGCTTTAACTTGATTGTCAATGTAATCGCTACCCCCTTTTTTGAAAAGCTCATAGTTAATAACAACATCAATATCGTCAGCACCTAAATTGATAGCATTACTAATCTCATCTAATTTGTTTTCTGTCGATGAGCTTCCATTAGGAAAATCAATAACAGTTCCAACTAAAACATTACTACCTTTGTCGGCTATTATTTCTTTTGCTAAAGCAACATGATTTGAACGAATCATTACCAATTTGAAATTATGCTCAACAGCCTCTAAGACAAAAGATTTAACAACTTGTTTTTCTTCTTGGTCACTTAGACCTGATTGTTCTTTTGTTTTAAGATATGTGGAATCAAAAAAACTAGTCATATTAAAGTTCATATTGAGTCTTGTTTGGGTCAGTAAAAATAACGATTTTAAGCTAGAAAATTCATCATTAAAAAGGCCCTCCAAACAGAGAGCCTTTTATTAATAAATATTAAATTTTTAATTCAATTTAAAGCTTATGGGTACGTTATATTGCACCTTTACAGGTTTACCTCTTTGTTTGCCAGGCTTAAATTTTGGTAAACTTGAAACTACTCGAACAGCTTCAGCATCTAAATATTTATCTACTCCACGTAAAATCTTAACATTAGTAACTTTACCTGTTTTATCTACAACAAAACTCACAAAAACTCTACCAGTAATATTATTCTCCTTAGCAATTGGTGGATACTTTGTTTTTCTAGCGATAAACTGCATTATCTTGGTTTGGGTACAAGTTTCATCAGCACACCCTTCAAAGCGAGGCATATCTTCAACAACCATAAATATTTCATCAGTTGTTTCTTCTTCCTCTTCTATTACTTCAAGATCCTCGTCAGATTCTGTATCTTCTATTTCTACCTCTTCTATTTCCTCATCGTCTTCAACAATAACGATTTCATCTGGTGGAGGTGGAGGTGGTGGAGGTGGCTTTTGCTCTCTAAATGTATTTTCTATCTCTTCCTCAAACTCTGCATCTAATACTAAATCACCTAGTGAAGCAACAACTTTTTCGTACGTTCTGTATTCAAAAGCGCCTAAAACAATCAATAGAGATACTGCTAAGCCGATTTGCATAAACAAACCTCTTTTTTTCTCTAAATCTACTTTTGGGTTTTTTTTTGGTTCCATAAAATTGGGTTACTTGAGCAAATTTAATCTTTTTTAACTGAATTCATTGATACGGGAAAGGGAAATTTCTTAAAAATCCAAACACCTAAAAATATACCTATGGTGTCTGCTAACCAATCTAAGATATCAGCACTCCTTTCAACAAAAATAAGGCCTTGAAGCACTTCTAACAATAAGCCATAAGCAAGAAATGAAATAACTATGTAACGTAAAAATTGATTTTTCTGTTGTTCCTTCAATGCTACAGCAAACAAATAAACCCCAATCATAAATATGATGATATGTATCAATTTATCTAATTGAAAAAAGTCAGAAAAAGAAACTTCTAGAAAATCAGAACCAGGCATAGCATGTAAAATTGCAATGACAACAACCCACACTATTGCAATAGTATAGCGCATTTAGCTGATTAAATCCTTGTATTGTTCAGCTGATAAAAGTGTATCAACTTCTGAAGCATCAGAAATTTTAACACGAATCATCCAACCAGCTCCATAGGGGTCAGAGTTAACAACTTCAGGAGCATCTTCTAATTCAGAATTAAAAGAAAGAACTTCTCCACTCAAAGGCATAAAAAGATCTGAAACTGTTTTGACTGCTTCAACAGAGCCAAATATGTCCTCGCTTTCAATACTTTCACCTTCTGTTTCTACCTCAATAAAGACGATATCTCCTAATTCACTTTGAGCAAAATCAGTAATCCCAATAACTGCTTCATCACCTTCAATTCTTACCCATTCGTGATCTTTCGTGTATTTTAATTCTGCCGGAATGTTCATATGATTTATATTTATTTATTTCTACAAAAGTACAATTTATAGTTTAAAATATGGCTATTGTGCTAATGTGAATCTAACACTAAATCCACCATTTGTAATAGCTGAAGGGAAGGTATTCGAAACATAAGGATTTGTCATTACCTTATCATAGAATAGTCGTAGGTTAAATCGACTACTAACAACATAGTCAGCCGTAAACTTCAAGGTAATTACACTATTTCCACCTGTTATTTCTTCTTGATTTTCTTCTATTTTTCTAATTACGACCTTATTACTTCTAAGTGAAAAATCTAATTTTAAATCTAAATCTGAGCTTATTTTTCTTTGTCTACCTGCTGCTCTTACGTTAAAGGCTAATTCTTTTATTCTGTACCCTGTACCTATAATCCATTCATCAGAAGAACGGTCCGTGAGTTGGTTATTACTTAAGCCTAAACTTAAAGTTCGTTCTTTCTTAATTTCTAGACGAGCTGTCATACTATTTTTGAAAGTCAAATCTATCTTAAACAGGGGGTTCAGAGTTTCTCGTAATGTTACTTGATTAATTTCGTACTTATCATAATAGTTTAAGGTAGCCTCATTAATCGCATTGGGCCATTCATCAAAACCAGCCTCATAGTCTAGACTAGTCACATAATTACCTACACTATAAGTTGATTGATAAGAGTGGCTTAATACTATGTTATTCATTCTTTTTTTTATCCATTTAAGATTACGCAAACCATCAAAATTAATTCGCCAATTTGGTAAAGGGATATTTGGGAAATTATTGAGCCCTACCGAAGAAGCGTTTTTTCCTGAATAAGCTGCTAAAAAGGCAGGTATCAATACCTCTTGAGAAGTGCTTTGATAACCTAACGGATATCCAGTACTATCCACAATACTGTTGTCGTATGGATTTGAGTCAGCAAGTCTGTTGGCTATTATTTCTCTATTTTGTCTAAACTGCTGAAAGGTAGCATTTGAATAATTATCATCGTCTTTAATAAAAGCAGAATTCCAACTAATAAATGAGATGCTGTGACTACCATTTTCGATACTATTAAATGAATCGTAGTCGCCTAAGTCCGAATCAAATCTATAGATTTCTTGAACGTTATTTGTTTTTGTTCTATTAGCAGTTAGCTCTATTCTAAATCCTTTAAAAGGCTCAAGAGTTCCTCTCAGGTTGAGAGTTTCGCTATTGGTCAGTTTAAAAAATTGATTCAAATTTGTGCTAGAAGTGAGCCAACCTCCTTGTGAACTTAGCTCTCTAATGTCAATATTTTGACTTCCCAAAGCAAAAGGTATACCGGGAGCCATAGCATCCCAATCTTGACCGAAGAAATGAGGCTTTTTATTAAAACCTGGCAAGACAACGCCCTGATTTTGTCGGTAAGAAATCGATAAGTTTTTGACTAATAAAGTTGTTTTTAAAAGAGTATTTGCAATCTCTTTAAATGAAACTTTTACAGTATCCGAGGCTTGATTTGGCAGTCGAATAGTTTCTCTGCTTGAACCTCTACCTCTTACGCCTACACTAGGACCAGTTCGATTTAACTTTTTAAGGAAAGGTACTTTATTGTATAGCTGACCAAAATTGAATGTTGAGTTGATTTGTTTGTTATTGCTATTTTGAATGGTATTGCCCAAACTTTGTAAACTTAATGGTGCTGCTAACCAATCGTAATTGGCTACATATTTAGTATTCAGATTTATCCAAGAAGTTAGAGGGAATTTATTCAAAGGTACATTATAACTCGCATTTAATGAATGATGATATAAAGTCGGTCTTCCAAAATTTAGAATATTGTTCCATATGGAGTCTTTCTTTTCTTGATAATATGAATCTGATTTTACTAACTCACCATCTGGCTCGTCAATACTAGCTGAATTACGAACCTTAAATTCTGTTTTCAGTGTACGTGTTAAATCATATTTAATGCTATAATTTCTGTTCCAAACAAATGCCTTGTTGTAATATGGTGGTAAAGTAAAATCAGGGTTATTGATGTTTCTAAATTGTGTTTTATTATAATACCTATCCAAGTCTGTCTGAAATGATATTGATTTTGGTAAGGTGTAAAAGTTAAAGTCTTTCAATAGTGCAAAATACTTGTTCTTAAATAGCTTTACTTTTTGAAATGGCTTTATATTTTTGGGTTTTGAAGAATAGGTATAATTGAGAGAGGCTTTTGTGCTAACCGTTGTTCTTTCTTTAAGATTAACATTTCTAGAAAACGTTTCATTTCTAGAGTAGGTTGCTGAAAGGTTTTCTATATCATAAATCTTAGCTTTTTTTCCTGAAGAAGAAGATTTGTTTTTTCTAACATTAGTAAAGTTAATTGACTTTCTTTTTGTCAAATCTTGAGCTATCTCTTTCAGTTCTTCTTTCTCTTCATTGGATTGTAACTCATCTAAAGATGCTTTTAAAGTGATGTCCGGATCTAGAGGATTATATTGTGGGTTTTGAATAGCTTCAGAAACACCGACATACATAGGTATTTTTATAGCCGCTTTTTCTCCAAAGAAATTTCCTAAAGCAAAAGTTGACGAAAAATCGTATTGGTAGGCATCATACTTTTGTCTTGCTGTTAGACTTTGGTCAATGGAGCCAAAGCCGATAGTGCTCATACTTCCTGTAAGATTAACATTGGCAAAATCAGCCAACCTAGCATTAATACGACCATTGGCGGCATAACCTCCTCGTTCGTCAAAGTCAGTTAGACGTAATTCGTTTAACCAAATCTCTCCACATTTGGAAGTTCCGTCATCATTGATAGTGGAGTTAAAATCACCTTTTCTTGGATTTCTTACTCCCAACATGATGGTTTTTACCATACTAATATTAGGGTTACCAACAACAGTAATTTGCTTGTCTGTTCCTGAAAAAGGATCGGTGCTACTGTTGTGTATTCCGTCCCTTATAGCTTTGTTTCTTTCTTGTTTGGCATCGAGTAGTTGTTCGAAAGTAATATTTAACTCATTCTCTACTGGCCATATAAGCTGATCATCAAGTCTAGAAACACCCCATGGAGTAACCTTTAGTGGGATTTCATACTCGTAATAATTGTCGTTAAAATCGGTACCTAATCTAACAAATAGTGATAAATCACCATCTTGTAGAGCTGACTCTATTTCTCCAGATGGTTCTGCATGCACATACATTTTTAGTCGCTTATAATTTCTAAAGTCGTTGTTGAAGGTTTTATAAGCAGCTCTTGAATCTCCATCTTCCAAATCGCAAACTTTAAGCACTAAAGATTGTTCGTTTTGCCTTCTAACATAGGTCGTAGTATTATCAACTTCTTGCTCTATACCAGGTGGTAATACATAAGGTACAGGTATTTTTTCAGCATTTTCTTCTATATTTACTACAGAAACATCAAAAGAAGTATTACTAGCATTGTCATTTGGAACATATTCTCCTTCTGTTTTGAGACTAAAATTATAGCGTCTCCATTCGCCACGTACGAGTTCTAATGTTGCAAAACGCATTACGATAGGTTGGTCAAAATCTTTAAGTAGCATACGAATAAATCTTATGGATTTAAAGTCACGAATAGAGCCTACTGTTTTGTCAGGCTGTTGAACTGGGATTTTAAACTGATACCACTTTATCGTTCTATCCCCAGTTGGCGTCTTAGCCTCCGTTTCTTGTATGTCAGTAATGTAACTGTCACCAATTTGCATACCTGGAAATAAGGGGATATTGTAATGGTAATAACTTTCTGATTCGTTGAGTGTATTGTCAAAATTTATATCCTCTGTATTAGGAATTGTCGTTGACATAGTTGGCAAAGGGTTTGGTATTGCTGAATTGCCATCTATCCCAGAAAAATATTCATATCGCTTTAAAATAGAAGCACTTTCATTATCCAAGTTATCACCTAGGAAGTAAGTGTAGTTATCAGAGGAAGGGTCTGTCGATGCTAAGGAGTAAGCATTACTATTGACGCCATAATTGGATTCTATTTTTTGAATATAAGCCGTATCAAAAAATGTACGTTCATCAACATCCCTTAGACCATCAAGTCCCACATCTTGATATTGACGTGACTCTGCATCTACATCAAAGGAATTTGTCAATGCAAAAGTAGTAGGCATACGACCCCATACACTACTTTCATCGTCAACATTTTCTACAACATCTGAAGAAGGTAATCCATTTTCAAAACTCTTGAAACCATCTTTTAAAACGTCTTCTGAAACATTACCTAAATTCATAATCAAGTTACCCCCACTTTGATTTTCCGAATCGTCATTAAAAGGATCCATTATCCAAAACTCTACAAACTCAATATTTTGTAATTCGAAGTCTGTTGTTTCTAACTTACGCATGATTCCAGCCCATCTATTTTCGGGGTTTAGTAATAATCCTGAGGTGGTAATATTTTCAGTATCAAAATTATAAGGTCCTCTTTTAGATGGATTATAGGAAAGATTAAAAACTGGTAAATTAGAAACTTGTGTAGCATATTGGGGGTCTCGATTAGGGAATACTTCCTTTTCAAGCACTTCTCTTACATTGTGGTTTGAAAGTTGTACTTCATCGTCAGCTATATGTCTAGGAGTATTATTAGTATTTCTGTAAAATACTGGGTCAATATTATACCAAGATAATAATGCTCTATTTGCACCAGAGTTCAAATTTCCAAGTCTAGGACTTTGATTACCCAATGCAGACTCAGGGAATAAATCAGGGTCGTTTGGTAAACTAGCTAAAAACCAAGCCCCAGGATTTTTTATATCAATTCCTGTGCTACTAGCTTCAAAGTCATCAATATAAGCTGTTCCATTTTCACCTATTGCTCTTTGATGACCAGGAATGAGATGAGCAAACTCACCTTGAGCAGTAAGCATTGACTTTTCTTTGGTTTCTAATAGAGGTAAAAAATCTACAATTTTAGTTAATAAGCTAGATTCTCGTCTATATGTACCATCTAAACCCCATATGGTATTTGAGATAGGCTCATCGCCAGAATTCACTTTTTTGGTATAAGGTTTTTCAGTCAAGTTTAGAATAGTACCACCAAGCATAAAGTCATCAGAAATACGGTAATCTAAGTGAGTACCCACCAGAGTTTTTTGTTGTAAGCCAAAAGTGTTGCTTTCAACAGATATTCGAATAGGAGTACCTGACAACAATATACCGTCATTGATGATATTAACTTTACCCATAGAATAATTAACAGTAAAGTCTTGTCCTTCTTCAAGTCGTAAACCTCCAGCCGTTACTACTACTGAGCCTTGTTCTATTGAAAAAACTCCCAAATAAATTTCAGCTCCTGACTCAGATTGATAGCTTCCCTTTATTCTGAATTTGTTGTATTCTGGAAATTGTTGAGCAATGGTTAATGTAGAATCGTAAAGAACATCATAAACGTAATTGCTTGCAATGTCATTGTTGCTAAATTTATCTCTTAAATCCTCACCAAAAGGTTCTCTTACTGGAAAAATGATTTTACCGTTTGAGGTAATTATTGTAATGCCAGGTAAGAAGTCAAAAATACCATCGGCCTTGCGCTCTTGCTGAGCATTTAATTGATCCAATCGTAAAAGATTAATTATAGGTTTATCTGTTAGATTTTCTTCAGGAATATAATTCGTAATTGTACCATTATCTCTCGTGTTTTCAAAAACTACGTCTAAATAAAACTCTGTAGGGCTAACGTTGTATGCCCCTAAAGAATAAATGTTTTTCATCATCAAGTCCCAGTTAGGTAGTTGTGGAGAAAAACTCAAATTTTTCAATAGTTTAACAAATAATGAGCTTGGTGCTGACGGCCCATTTGAGCTAAACTCACCCACTTGATAAAGTTCATTTCCTATGGTATATTGAAAAGCTACTGCTAATACCTCATCAGGACCGATAATGTTGTTTAATGAAATATAACCTAGTTGGGGGTGAAAGGTATATTCAGTCGGCGACAACAATCTTGCTCTTTCTAACTTTTCATAATCTTGAGAGCCTAAAAAGTTTGGATAATTAGCAGTGCCAAAAATGCTATTCACTTGATTAATATTTCTTAAAGGTTCACCTTCAGCAAGCATCTGTTGATAAAGTGTATTGTTATCATTGTCAGGATACGAAAAGTCAGCATTATCAGAAAATAAAATCGTGTTATACATATCGGACTGAGACTCTCCTAAATCTAAAAAGGCTAAAATATTTCTTGTGTCTTCAACAGTTCCTGTTTTGTTTGTTACCCAAACCTCGATTTTTGTAATATTTACTGGCGAATTGATAAAAGGTAGCTGTGACATGGCCTCATTATACCTTGACTTAAAGTAATGGGATAGAAAAAAGTGTTTATTGGTTTCGTATTGATCAGCATAGATATCAAAGTCTGTGGTTTGCGCACCCCCTTCAACATCAATTACTTTAGAATTACTTTTTTGTTGAGAAAAAATAGTAGTTACTGTTGCTCGACCAAATTGCAGTTGTGTTTTTAAACCCAATAAACTTTGACTTCCAGAAATTAAAGTACCATTTAGAGGTAAGCCTACATTTCCTATTTCGATTTTCTTTATTATTTCATCTTCTTCGCCTTCATATTCCAGCTTGATCTTGTTGTCAAAATCAAAAATTGCTTCAGTATTGTAATTGGTATTGAGTTGGAGTTTATCACCAATTTTACCGATGACATTCATTTGTATTTTTTGCTTGAAGTCAAAGCTTGTATTACTTTGTTTATCTATTGGCAAAGCATTATTTTCGGTCTTGTTGTGCTTAATAGAAAATATCAGTTCAGCTGAGCCTTGAGGCCTAATATCTACCGTACTATTTCCAAATATCTTATCAAAAATCTCTCCTCCTATGTCTATACTCAAAGGACCTTTATTGGTGTTATCTCCACTAAGCGAAGGGTTTGAAGTTTTTTCTTTCCAATAGTCTGATATAGATTGTCTAGAATTGTAATTATCGTATTCTTCGGCACTCAGAAATGTAGGGTTTGAAAGTCTAAAACCATTTATTTTTTGCTCTACACTGTAAAGCTTTGACTCAGGGTCGTACTCCAATTGAGGCTGTAGGTTAGCGGGAGGATTTAGGTAAAAACCGCTAATCGGATTATCTAGTGGATTATCCCATGGATTATTTTCTGGCATCTGAAAGATTAGGCTATCATTAGTAGACTGAGAAAATGAAAATTTACTCAGCACTAAAAACAAGAAAAAGCACCAAAGTGCTTGTTTATGTATTGCCTTATTTTGAAACACTATAAATCCATTCAATTAGAGAATGATCTCTACATTTTTTTAAGTACACGTTTAACCAATTCTTCGACCTCTACACTTCCATCTTCTTGTAGTTCATTATCAATGTATTTTTCAATACTGTTTTTTGAAAACCCAAGCATGGTTAATGCCGATAACGCTTCTTCTCGAATAGTATTGTATGAAGTTGAGGAAGAATTTGCGCTTATTCCAAGTTTAGCAATTTTGTCTTTCAAATCTAGAATGATACGCTGTGCTGTTTTTCCACCAATTCCCTTTACTCCTTGTAAAACGCTGACGTTTTCTGTAACTATTGCTTGTTGTATCTCGTGAGGGGTTAATGAAGACAGTATCATCTGTGCTGTGTTAGGTCCTACTCCAGAAACAGAAATAAGTAGACGAAATAATTCACGCTCGTCTTTATCGAAAAAACCATAAAGAGTATGGGCATCTTCTTTAATCGACAAATGAGTAAAAAGCATACAATGCTCATCATTAGATAACTTGGAAAAGGTTTGTAATGATATTCTCAAGAAATAACCTATCCCATTACAATCAATAATGACAAATGAAGGGTTTTTCTCTACTAATTTTCCATGAATGTGTGTAATCATTTTCTTTTTGTTTGAGCATCAATAACGGCAATAGTTACCATATTTACAATTTCACGTACCGAGCAACCAAGTTGTAAAATATGGACAGGCTTTTTCATACCAATCAAAATAGGTCCTATCGCTTCTACATCGTCAAATTCTTGCATTAACTTATAGGCTATATTTCCAGATTCTAGGTTGGGGAAGATAAGCGTATTAGCATTCTCTTTTAAATCAGAAAAGGGGAAAATTTGCTCTCTCTTTTCTTTATTCAAAGCAAAATCTGCCTGTATTTCTCCGTCTACCGATAAATTTGGCTCTGCGTCATTTATTATTTTTAAGGCTTCCGTTATTTTGGCAACCTTTGAATTCATTGATGAGCCAAAATTGGAATATGACAACAGTGCTATTCTTGGAAATACATTAAATCGGCGTACTGTTTTAGCAGTTAGCATCGCAATATTAGCTAACTCCTGTGCCGTAGGGTTAATATTTATGGTAGTGTCTGCTAAAAATAGAGTTCCTTTTTTAGTGTTAAGGATAAACATACCAGCGACCTTATCCACTCCATCTTCAGTTCCTATAATTTGTAAGGCCGGGCGTAATGTACTAGGATAATTTCTACTTATTCCTGAAATAAAAGCGTCAGCCATGCCTTGATCAACCATCATTGAGCCAAAATAATTTCTCTCACGCATCAGCTTTTGTGCTTCTGGTAGCGCCATTCCTTTGCGTTTGCGTTTCTCAAAAAGAATCTGTCCAAATTGATTCCTCCTTTCCCTTTGCTCATCACTCTTAGGGTCTAGTATCTGAACGTCATCTAAATCTAAAACATTATCCTCAATAAGCTGTCTTATTCTGCCTTCCCTACCTAATAAAATTGGAATAGCAATACCTTCATCTTTAACTTCTTGAGCAGCTTTCAAAATTTTATAATGCTCGGCTTCTGCAAAGACAATACGCTTGGGGTTTCTTTTAGCCTTAGTAGTAATTCTTCTGACTAGTTTATTGTCTAAACCCAATCGTTTATTCAATTCTTGGGCATAAGCTTCAAAATTCGAAATTTTCTTTTGAGCCACTCCAGACTCTATGGCTGCTTTTGCTACTGCTGGAGCTACTACCGATATCAATCGATTATCAAGAGGTTTTGGAATAATATATTCTGGACCAAAGGTGATAACTTTTTCTCCATAGGCTAAATTAACTGTATCGGGAACTACTTCTTTAGTCAATTCTGCGATACTACGAACTGCCGCTAATTTCATCTCTTCATTAATGCTTGTTGCTCTAACATCAAGTGCTCCTCTGAAAATATATGGGAATCCCAAAACATTATTGACCTGATTAGGGTGGTCAGAACGTCCCGTGGCCATTATGATATCTTCTCTTACAGAAACAGCATTATTGTAAGATATTTCAGGGTCAGGGTTTGCCAAAGCAAATACAATAGGTGTTGCAGCCATAGACTTAATCATCTCATTAGATACGATGTTTCCTGAAGATAAACCTAGAAAAACATCTGCACCAGTCATTGCCTCATCTAGTGTACGTAAATTTCTATCTGTTGCAAAGAATGCTTTTTCTTTAGTTAAATTATCTCTGTCATTTCTTATCACACCTTTACTATCAAGCATTATAATATTCGACTTCTTAGCCCCTAGCGAAAGGTATAATTTGGCGCACGACATAGCAGCAGCACCAGCACCGTTAATGACAATCAGAATAGCATCTATTTTTTTATCAGCAAGTTCAAGGGCATTCAAAAGTGCAGCAGCAGAAATAATTGCTGTACCGTGCTGATCGTCATGCATTATGGGAATATCTAATTCCTCTTTAAGACGCTTTTCTATTTCAAAACATTCAGGGGCTTTTATATCCTCTAAATTGATACCTCCGAAGGTTGGCGCAATAGACTTTACAACCTCAACAAATTTATCTACTTCTGAAGCATCAACTTCGATATCGAAAACGTCTATATCAGCAAAAATCTTGAATAACAATCCTTTCCCTTCCATAACAGGCTTAGACGCCTCAGGGCCGATATCTCCTAAGCCGAGAACAGCAGTTCCGTTAGTAATTACTGCTACTAAATTGCTTTTTGCAGTGTATTCGTAAACATCATCTTTATTTTCACTGATTTTGACACAAGGTTCAGCAACTCCGGGAGAATAGGCTAGAGACAAATCACGCTGAGAGCTATGCTTTTTGGTAGGAATAACCTCTATCTTTCCTGGTCGACCTGATTTATGATAATCAAGCGATTCTTGTTTTCTTCTTCTATTAGACATACGTTTTCTTAGAATAAGCTCGTAAAATTAAACAAAAAAAACCGGCACAAAGACCGGTTTTTTAAATTTATATTAAATCGCTTATTTGCTAACAACTAAACGCTTCATTGTTTTTAACTGTCCATTAACTGATATATTAGCAAAATACAAACCTGCCTTAGTATCACTCACATCAAATTTAATCGTGCCACTCTGATTACTAATATTTTCTTTACGAATCACATTTCCAAGCATATCAGTTACTACAATCTCAGCAGCATCAGAATAATTTAGACTGTAATCTAAAAAAGCTGTCGAAGACGTAGGGTTTGGGTGAAATTCTGAAAAAGAAGTAACACTAAAATTTTCTTCAACAGAGGTTGGATCTACGTTGTAGTAAACAATTGTACAAGCTGAATCAGATGGGTTAGCTTCATTAAAAGCACAATACTTTACAGAAGCAGAGGCTGGCTTATAACCTTTATTGTCATAATGTACCTGAAAGCTGTTCTCATCAACCTCTTGTGGAGAAAAGGTCTTTGCATCAGGGGAAACACTTGTTTGAGAGCCATAACAAGCATTCCAACAAAAATAATTCTCAGTTCCTAGTGATTGATTAAGCGTTTGCCTGGAAACGAAAATGTTAATCGTAGCATCAGAGATGTTTCTGACTGTAATCTCAGTACCAATATCACCAATCAATGTTGTACAACAACTAGGATCAACATTTTTTTTATGAGCCTCAACGCTAATACTCTGAGAGAAAACTGATAAAGAGAGTAAAAGTGATGATATTATTAGTAAATTTTTCATATAAATCTATGTGTTTAATTTATTCATTACAAATATAGTAAAAACATACTAAACTAATTAGCGATATAGCTAGGGAATGAACACGCTTGAAGACGTAAGAAAATACTTTAGCTCAAGCTTTGAGCTTTCAAAAGAGCTAACTTGTAGTTTATTTGGCAGTCCCATATTAAGTGATATATTGTGATTATCTGATTTAATAACTTTAAAAATAGCCTTCGGGCTATTTTTTTTGTCAACTATTCTATTTTTAATATTATCTAATCATCTGTTAAGTGAAACTGTAAGATAGAATAAAATCAACAACGTAATTGACGTAATTAAAATTAAATTTTCTTAAATTTGCGAATCTAACAAAACAATTCATTTATGACTAACTTTATCAAAAACCTACTCATAGTTTTATTTTTATCGACTTCATTTATTGCATCGGCTCAACTTCCTGATGGCTCGATTGCACCTGACTTTACAACTACAGACGTCAATGGAAATGAACACAGACTATATGATTACTTAGACAACGGATACACAGTAATACTAGATATTAGTGCCACATGGTGTCAACCTTGCTGGAACTATCACACAGGTGGTACATTTGAAGAAATATGGGAAGCTCACGGCCCAGCTGGAGAGCCAGGCGTAAGTCCAAACACTACAGACGATGTAATGATTCTCTGGTTTGAAGGAGATCCAGGTACTGCTCTTAGTGAATTGGAAAATAGTAATTTTGGAAACTGGTTAGCACCAAATGGAAATGAAGTATATTTCCCAATAAGTAATGACAACAATATTGCCAACTTGTACGATCTACCTTATTGGCCAATTATTTACACTATTTGTCCTAACAGAACCCTTACAGAGTCTGGTCAATTGTCAGCATCAGCACACTATAACAACTTAGCAAACTGCCCTTCAGAAACTGAAGGAACCAATGCTGCTTTGCTAAATATTGATACTGATATTCTTCCTAACGGATGTGAATCAAGTGCATCAGGAAATTTCTCAGTTGTTGTTCAAAATATGGGAACAAATAACCTAACTTCTTTTAGTGTTGAAATAAGTGCTAACGGACAGACTATCGCGTCAGAAGAATTCAACGGAAATCTAAATACTTTCGAAACAACGACTATCAATTTTGGAAACATTACTGTTGATGTAGAAACGATTGAAGTAAATATTACTTCTTCTGATGACAATGCCGATGATAACTCCATGTCTCACTCTGTTGATTTTTCAACTGGTCAGTCTTCTCAGATGGTTAAAGTAAACCTACTTACTGACAACTATGGTAACGAAACCTATATGCAAATTACTGACGAAAACAATAACGTTATTTGGTTTGAAGGAAATGAAGCTGTTGCTGGAATGGTAGGGACCGGTCAATTAGCACCTGCTGATGCAACTAATCCCTTAGGAAACAATCAAATGTATTCGTGGGACGTCACACTTCCAACTACAGGATGTTTTAAATTTGAAATAACTGATTATTATGGTGATGGCTTAGCAGCTTCAACTAATACAAGCGGTGGTGTTGATGGAGATTGGTCTATTGAGGATAACAACGGTATCATCATTTCTCAACAAACCGTTCAGAATTTTGAAAACGAAGATGATACCTATTTTGAAAACACTGAAGCTGGAACATCATCAATTGACGAAAATGACAACTTTGGTTTTGCTATCTATCCAAACCCTATGAACTCTAATGCGACAATAAAGGTTAACCTTTCTGAAAGTTCAGATGTTAGGTTAGATGTTGTTAATATACTTGGAGAAGTAAATCTTTCCAGAACATTTGGATTAAATGTAGGAAATAATTCTATTGATCTAGACGTTAGCAATTTAACTAGTGGTATTTATTTTGCTCACATTACTGCAAATGGTGAAACAAAAACTATGAAAATCACAGTTACTAGATAAAGGATAATTTGCTCAAAACAAAAAAGGTCAGTAGATTAGCCTAACTAATTTACTGACCTTTTTTAATGCTTTAAAACTAAAAATACTATGAAAAAATTATTGATTTTTACCGCTTTTTTATCTTTCACTTTACTCTCTTTTTCTCAAAATAGAACTTTGCCAAAAGTAGACTTGAAAACACTTGACAATAATACTTTTAACACTTCTGACTTCGATAATAATGGCAAACCTATTGTTATTAGCTTTTGGGCAACTTGGTGTAAACCTTGTATCAAAGAGTTAAACAATATTGCCGAAGTTTATGAAGATTGGCAAGACGAAACAGGTGTTAAAGTCATTGCAATTTCTATTGACGATGCTAGAAATATGAGTAAAGTAAAACCTAAAGTAAATGCCTTGTTATGGGATTACGAAGTTTATTGCGACCCTAACAGCGACCTTAAAAGAGCTATGGGTGTTGGCTCAGTCCCACACACTTTTTTACTCAATGAAAATAAAGAAATCGTTTATCAACACACTGGCTATAAAGATGGTGACGAATACGATTTATTCAAAAAAATAGAAGCCTTATCAAAATAAATTATGAAAAGACTCACTATTATTATTGCCTTTAGTTTTATCGCATTTATAACTTGGGCACAAGATAATTCTAACGGCAATATTCAAGGTGATTTTAATCTAAGTACTCAGAGTTATTACGAAGACCCTGCTATAAACGCTGGAAAGGTTGATGAGTTTATGCTCATGAATGCTTATTCCAATATTCGATATAACAAAGGTAACTTTACAGCCGGTGTACGTTTCGAAAGTTATTTAAACGTTTTGCAAGGTTTTGAATCAAACTTTAATGGCAATGGCATACCCTATCGATTTGCTCAGTATAATGTTAATGGCTTAGATATAACTGTAGGTAACTTTTACGAACAATTTGGAAATGGTCTCATCTTTAGAAGCTACGAAGAAAAAACACTAGGCATCGACAATGTTATGGATGGTGTTCGTCTAAAGTATAGTCCACTAATAGGATTATCACTTAAAGGGTTTGTTGCTACTCAACGCTTATTTTGGGAACAAGGGCCGGGGATTATAAGAGGGTTCGATGCTGACTTAAACCTGAATGAAGCTATCTCTTCTCTAGAAAGAAGCAAGACAAATGCCATAATCGGAGGTAGTTTTGTGAGTCGTTTTCAAGATGATAACAATCCCGTTTTTAATTTGCCGGAAAACGTAGCTGCTTATGCTATTCGTTCTACCGTTAACAGAGGAAAAATTTCTTTTAATTCTGAATACGCTTATAAATACAATGACCCAGCAGGAGGAATAACCTATAATAATTTTGCTCCGGGAAGTGCCTTAATGACTAACCTTTCATATTCTCAAAGAGGCTTGGGTATAATGTTAGAAGCACACAGAGTTGATAATATGGAATACCGTTCCAAAAGAGGTGGGACAGGAAAAGAACTCACTTTAAATTACATTCCAGCCATAAGTAAACAACACGCTTACACCTTGGCAGCTTTCTACCCTTTTGCTACTCAGCCTTTAGGAGAATTAGGGTTTCAAGGAGAAATCAACTATACTTTTAAAAAGAAAAGTAAATTAGGTGGTAAATATGGCACACAAGTTGCTGTCAATTATTCAAGAATTAATGGACTCAATGGCGGTCCTTCAGAGTTAACATTAAACAGAGACCATACCCCAATGTTTTTTAGTGTTATTAATGAAGAACTCTATTTTAGAGATTTAAACTTCGACCTAAAAAAGAAAATCAGCAAAAAAGTCAAGGTTATGCTGAACTACTTAGATGTCATTTACAATAAAGATGTCATAGAAGGGAAAATTATTGGCAAAAACGTACACGCTAGAATTGGAATAGCAGAGGTTAATTACAAAATGAAACCTAAACACACTTTAAGAAGTGAATTTCAATACCTTTCAGTTGATAAAAGTGAAGAATACTACAAAGATCAAGGCGATTGGGTAATGGGATTGCTAGAATATACCTTTTCTCCACATTGGTTTTTTGCTTTTGTAGATCAATATAATGGTGGCTATACTAGCGAAGGTAAAACCTATGAAGCCGTACATTACCTCAACATCAGTTGTGGCTACAGTAAAGGAACCAACCGTTTTGAATTAGGATATGGTAAGGTCCGAGAGGGTATTTTTTGTGTGGGTGGTGTCTGCCGTAATGTACCATCATCCAATGGATTTACTCTTAATATAACTTCAAGCTTTTAATTATGAAAAAGACCTATTATTTATTTCTTAGTTTATTTATACTTAGTTTAACTTTTTCATGTGATGTCATCGAAAAAGATAATTTTACAGACCCTAACGCTGGCTTTCCTTGGCTAGGTAAAAAGGTGCTAATTGAAGATTTCACAGGCTTCAAGTGTACTAATTGTCCAGACGCATCTGCAGAACTACACAAGATTGAAGAACTTTATCCTGACAAAGTGATTGGCATAGCCATTCATGCTGGTTCTTTTGCTGAGCCAAGTGGTGTTTTTGTCACAGACTTTAGAACAAATGAAGGTAATGAAATTACAGATTTGTTCGGTCCTGAAGGCTTTCCAATAGGTATGGTCAACAGACAAGGTTACCCTGAAAATGTTCTGTTAAGTTACACCGATTGGGCTAGTCAAGCTTTAGAACAATTACTACAAACACCAACTATTGAACTCTCTATTTCTGAAGAAAATAATTCCGTTAGTGTTCAAGCAAGACGACTTTCAGAGTCCAATAATAGTCTGAAATTAGTGGTATGTATTACTGAAGATGGTATCATTGACAAACAAATCGATGGTGGTGAATTAATTGAGGAGTATGAACATAATCATGTGCTTAGAAAAGTAATTAATGGAGCTTGGGGGAGTAATATACAATTGAGTAGTACTTCAAGCACATATAGCTATGACTATACTTTAGAAGATTCATGGGTAAAAAGTAACTGTAACATAGTAGCCTACGTATACGACAATAGCAATAAAGAAATTTTGCAAGTCGAAAAAATACATCTCACGGATTAATCACCCAAGTACAATGACAAAAATCTTAACCTTTTTATTTATAGTCTGTTCTTCATTTTTTGTTTCAGCTCAGAACATTACAGTCAGTAACACTTCAGATGCTACTAATTTTTTAGGGGCCTATTTCTCTCCCTTTGCTGAATCTATTGGAGCTGGTCTAAACAAAGGATGGTACAATACAGCAAAGCCACATAAATTGGCTGGTTTTGATGTTAGCCTAAGTCTAAACTTAATTACTATATCAGATGAAGTAGCTGCGTTTGATGTCAATAGTATAGACAACTTTAGCAGTACTTCTTCATCAACACCAAGTATCTTGGGAAGCGGAGAAGGTGCAACTATAAATTATCAAAACGAAAATGTGAACGGTCAATTTGTAATGCCTGACCAAAATATTGATATAAAAGCTGTACCAATTCCAACTTTAAATGTAGGGCTTGGCTTAATAAAAGGAACTGAAATTAATGTAAGATATATTCCGACTTATGAGTACAATATAGGCTTTGTAGGAAAAGGGTCTGTAGAACTTTACGGTGCTGGAATAAAACACGATATTTTGCAATGGTTACCTTTAAATAAATTTTTACCATTCGATTTATCGATTCAAGGTGCTTTTAGTCAATTCAACACCTCCTTTGAAGTAGAAAGTCAAAGCGTTAGACAAGGAGTAGGTTTAGATATACAAGCAAGTACAGTCAATCTTATCTTTTCAAAAAAGTTTGCTATGATAACTGCTTACGCTAGTGTAGGTCAAAATTTTGTAAGTTCTACACTTAATGCCAATTCAAACTTTAGCTTAGGCAGTACAAGTACTTTAAATTTTGATTTCCCCTTAGAAATTAATATGCCAAACACTTCTGAAATGCAAGCTTCAGCAGGAGTTCGACTTCAATTTGCTATCTTTACACTTTATGCCAATCAGACCTTTTCTAGCTATCCAAGTACATCGGCAGGAATTGGCATCAGTTTTAGATGACACGATTAATTTTCAAATGTATTTTTTGCCTTGCCATAAGTAGTTATTGCTATGGTCAAAATTTCAAAGCAGGACTTATTGCTGGTGTTAGCACTTCGCAGGTATCTGGCGACCAATTAGGTGGTTTTAACAAGTTAGGAATCAAGTTTGGTGCTTCAGTCAATCATTTTATAAATTCTGCTAGTCGTGGTCAACTAGCATTGTACTATATCGACAAAGGGAGTAATGATGTTAATAGCGATTTTAGGATTGATTTATCCTATATTGAAACGTCTTGGTGCGTTCAGAAAACATCTAAAGGGTTTATTTATGAAGGAGGACTATTATTTGGTGTTTTGGTAGATGGCAAAACATACGATATCTATGGCTATGAAGACGTCCAAAAAAATGATTTCCATAAATTTGATATCGGTGCAAAGTTAGCTGCAGGAGTCAAACTCAAACCTCAACTGACTATGTTTTGGGAATTGAGCAATAGTATTCCCTTTTTTCCCATACAAGATCACCCAGGTGGAGCTACCTACGGACTAAACAAAGGCAAATATAATTCCATATTAAGTTTTTCTTTCCGATATTTGTTCTCTGAATGAGTAAGAAACAAAAAATAGTAGTTTCGGTAAGTGGCGCTAGTGGTGCTATCTATGCCAAAGTATTGTTTGACAGACTACAACAACTACATAATCAGGTTGAAGAAGTAGGTATTTTGATGTCTGATAATGCAAAATACGTTTGGAAAACAGAATTGGGTAATAGCGATTATAAAGATTTACCTTTTAAATTTTACAAACCACAAGACTTTACCGCACCATTTGCATCTGGTTCAGCACGCTTTGAAACAATGATTATTTGCCCTTGTTCTATGGGTACATTAGGACGTATTGCCCAAGGCATTTCTAATGATTTAACTACTCGAGCTGCTGATGTAATACTTAAAGAAAGAAGAAAACTTATACTAGTAGCAAGAGATACTCCCTTAAATCTTATTCATATCAATAATATGAAGACCATTACCGAAGCGGGTGGTATCATTTGCCCAGCTACCCCTTCATTTTATAGCAATCCTTCTACTTTTGAAGAATTGGCATCTACAGTTGTTGATAGAGTTATTGCTTTAGCTGGACTAGAGCAAGATTCTTACCAATGGGGGCAATAATACCTTTTGTTTTGTAGTTATGTAATAAATTACAAAACTATGCTTCGTTTTTGCAAAACCATTTTACAAAAAGTTTCTTTCGACAAAAACTTATTTAAAAAAGAACTTAAAAAATCCACTCGTTTAGTCAATAAAAAAGAACAAATGGTATTGAAAATATGGTGTTTAACTACTTTTGCTAACTACAAAGACATTATTCTCGATGTATTCGAAAATACTATTTAAGAAAGTCTATATTTCTTTTTAAACCTGCAAACTTAGTCCGCTTTACAGCTGATTTCTTAAACACTTTTTTAAAGGTACCTTCCGTCAGTTCTTGCCAATCGCTTTTATTCATATCTAATAAATCTGAGTGAGGTTTGAATCGCTCTTCGTTATGTGGGCTAGAAAACCTATTCCAAGGACAGACATCTTGACAAACATCACAACCAAACATCCAATCGTCCATTTTATCTTTCATCTCATTTGGAATAGAATCTTTCAATTCGATAGTAAAATATGATATGCATTTACTTCCATCGACTTCATAAGGTGCTACGATAGCTTGTGTTGGGCAAGCATCAATACAGGCAGTACATGTCCCGCAATGGTCAAGGACTGGCATATCTGCTTCCACTTCTAAATCAATAATCAACTCGGCAATGAAGAAAAAAGAGCCTTGTTTCTTGTTAATTAGATTCGTGTTTTTACCCATCCAACCTAAGCCACTACGAACTGCCCAAGCTTTATCCATCACTGGCGCACTATCTACAAAAACTCTTCCATTAACTTCTCCAATTTCTTCATGAATAAATTCTAGCAGTTGCTTTAACTTGTCTTTTATAACAAAATGATAATCCTCACCATAAGCGTATTTGGATAGTTTTGGAGCATCGCTATTTTGTTGCTCATCGGTATAGTAATTGAGCAAAAGAGAAACAACCGTCTTAGCACCATCGACTAACAAACGAGGGTCTAAACGCTTATCGAAATGATTGGCCATGTAGGTCATTTCGCCGTGTTTTTTCTCATTTAACCAGCGTTCTAAACGTGGTGCTTCATCTTCCAAAAAATCAGCTTTAGCAAAGCCACAATGAGAAAACCCTAATCGTTGGGCTTCCTTTCTAATTAATGAATTGTAAGATTTATTCGAAAAGTCCACCGATTTGTGAAGATGGGTTTAGCCCCAAATGCTTGTAGGCTTTTTCTGTTGCTTGTCTTCCTCTTGGCGTACGCATCAAATAGCCTTCTTGTATTAGAAAAGGCTCGTACACTTCTTCTATGGTACCACTTTGTTCACCTACAGCTGTTGCTATGGTGGTTAGTCCGACAGGGCCCCCTTTAAATTTTTCAATTATAGCCGATAAAATACGGTTGTCCATATCGTCTAATCCGTGAGCATCTACATTGAGTGCAGATAAAGCCAAGTGAGTAATGTCTAAAGTAATACTTCCATCGCCTTTGACTTGTGCAAAGTCCCTCACTCTACGCAGTAGCGAATTAGCAATACGTGGTGTCCCTCGACTTCGACCTGCTATTTCTTCGGATGCTGATTTTGAAATGGATATATCCAAAATACTTGACGAACGATTAACGATGTTAGAAAGGGTTTCAATATTATAGTACTCTAATCGTGAGTTGATGCCAAAACGTGCTCTTAAGGGGGCTGTAAGCAAACCTGAACGAGTAGTAGCCCCTATTAAAGTGAAAGGATTCAGTTCTATCTGAACAGCTCTAGCATTAGGTCCCGACTCTATCATTATGTCGATTTTAAAGTCCTCCATAGCTGAATACAAATATTCTTCAACTATAGGGCTCAAACGATGAATTTCATCAATGAATAAAATATCGCCACTTTCGAGATTGGTCAATAAACCAGCTAAATCACCAGGTTTATCGAGAACTGGACCTGAGCTAATTTTTATGCCTGCATCCATCTCATTGGCTATAATATTAGACAATGTAGTTTTGCCCAAACCTGGAGGACCATGTAACAAAACGTGGTCAAGTGCCTCCCCTCGCATCTTAGCAGCGCTAACAAAAACCTTTAGGTTTTCAACCACTTTAGGTTGTCCACTAAAATCATCAAATTGTTTAGGGCGTAATGCCTTGTCCAATTCTAAATCTATATTGGATAGTGAATCTCGTTCTGGGTTTAAATTCTCATTCATCTAGAACAAAGATAAACTAAAATCAAAGTAAACCCTAATGTTCTTCTTCGCCTTCTTTGAGTGGTACTATCTGAGAAATAAAATCTTCATCAGCACCCGGCTTACTGTAATCGTATGCCCAACGGTGTACGCTTGGTATTTCTCCCGGCCAGTTACCATGTATTCTATCGTGTGTAGGTGTTGTCCATTCTAAAGTGTTAGAACGCCATGGGTTTTGTGAGGCATCTTTTCCTCTGTATATACTGTAGAAGAAATTGAAGAAGAAAAAGATTTGTGCCACCGCACCCAAAATAGCAAATACCGTTACTAATTCGTTAATCTCTACTAAGCCATCAAACATTGGGAAGGCAGTATTGGAATAATAACGTCTTGGTACACCAGCCAATCCAATAAAGTGCATAGGATAGAATACCCCATAAGCTGAAATGAAAGTTAGCCAGAAGTGTACATAGCCTAAATTCTTATTCATCATCTTACCATACATCTTAGGAAACCAATGGTAGATACCTGCAAACATACCAAAGATAGCAGATAGCCCCATTACAATATGGAAGTGAGCTACTACAAAGTAAGTATCGTGTACATTGATGTCCAAAGCACTATCTCCTAAGATAAGTCCCGTTAAACCTCCCGAAATAAAGGTAGATACTAAACCAATAGAGAATAACATAGCTGGTGTAAATTGTATATTTCCTTTCCATAAAGTAGTTAAGTAGTTAAATACTTTTACTGCCGAAGGAATAGCAATCAATAAGGTCGTAAAGGTAAATACAGAACCTAAGAATGGGTTCATACCCGTCATAAACATGTGGTGTCCCCATACAATAAAAGATAAAAATCCAATGGCTAATATTGAACCTACCATAGCTCTATAACCAAAGATGGGTTTACGAGAACTTGTTGATACTACTTCCGAAGTAATACCTAAAGCTGGTAATAATACAATGTAAACTTCAGGGTGTCCTAAGAACCAAAATAGGTGTTGGAATAAAATGGGCGAACCTCCAGTTTGAGTTAGCATTTCTCCTTGTATCATAATATCAGAAAGATAAAAGGCTGTTCCAAATCCTCTGTCGAATATCAACAGTAGAGAAGCTGAAAGTAATACTGGAAAAGACAATACCCCTAAAATAGCTGTTACTAAAAATGCCCACATTGTTAAAGGCATACGCGTCATAGACATACCTTTTGTTCGTAGGTTTAGAATGGTTACAATATAGTTCAGACCACCAAGTAGTGCTGAAACAATAAATAAAGACATACTAACCAGCCATAGCGTCATACCCAATCCAGAACCCGGCATAGCTTGTGGTAAAGCACTAAGCGGCGGATATATAGTCCAACCAGCAGCGGCAGGTCCAGAGGTGACAAATAAAGATATAACCATCACTACAGATGACACAAAGAAGAACCAATAGGATAACATATTCAAAAATCCTGATGCCATATCTCTAGCTCCAATCTGTAGAGGAATAAGTAAATTAAAGAAGGTGCCACTTAATCCTCCAGTCAATACAAAGAATACCATTATAGTACCATGAATAGTTACTAAGGCTAGATAAATATTTGGGTCCATTACACCGTCAGGTGCCCATTTACCTAAAAATGTTTCTAGTATAGGATAGCCTTCAGCAGGCCATGCTAACTGCATTCTGAAAAATACGGACATCAATATAGCAATGACACCCATTACCATAGCCGTAATAAGGAATTGCTTAGCAATCATCTTATGGTCAGTACTGAAAACGTACTTGGAAATGAATGTTTCTTCGTGGTGGTGGTGTTCGTTATGATCTGACATATCTCTAATTATTCTATGTTCTTATTGTGCGCTTACTAAAGTTTTAAAGGTTGCTTGGTCTGCCATCCAAGCATCAAATTCTTCTTGGGTTTCTACAATCACTTTTATCTGCATATTATAGTGGGCAGAACCACATATTTTATTACAAAGTAGGACGTAATCAAACTCTACAGCTTCTTCACCTTTTTTAGCTCGAGCCTCGTTTATGAATTTCATTCTTTCTATCATCTCAGGGTCTTCACGCATTTCTTTAGTTGTTTTTGTTGGCGTGAAAGCAAATTGAGTGCTCATCCCTGGAACACAGTTCATCTGTACATTGAAGTGAGGTAAATAAGCTGAGTGAATCACGTCTTGTGACCTGAATTTCATTAATACCTGTTGGTCTTTAACTAAGTGTATTTCTCTAACAACTACATCGTCGTGCGATAAAGTGTCTCTCTCATCAACACCTAAAGTGTTTATACCGCCGATAAGTGTATAATGTGCTTTGCCTAACTGATTATCGTCACCTGCATAACGCGCTGTCCAATTGAATTGCTGAGCATATACTTCCATTACTTTAGCATTGGTAGTATCAGGAACCATCGTTTTGTTCCAAGTACTCAAGCCAAATAAAATTAGACCTGTTAAAACAAATGCTGGAACAGAAGTCCAAAGTAGCTCTAACTTGTTATTGTGTGTTTGGAATAGAGCAGTGTTGCCTTCTCTACCTCTGTATTTGTATGCAAAAACAAATAATAAAGTTTGAGTAATGAAAAACGTTACAAGAATTAATATCATCGTTGTATCCCATAACATCTTGATTCCTTCACCGTGTATACTAACAGGATCTGGTAAAACTAGGTGTCCCCATAGCTTGAAAGAATATGCCACAAAAGCTGTAAAGCCTAAACCGACAATTAACATCGCAAGAGCATTGTAACGATTATCTTGATCAGTCGTAATCTTGTCTTGTGGACCTTTTAGTTTAGCAGCAATTTCAATAATTCGTACTACCTGTACGATACCAATTATGGTCAAGACTATGATTAAGAAATTTAAAAAAGTAGTCATATTAGCCTGTATATTTTATTCGTTATCTCTTTATTATTAAATGTGGTGGTGTATACTTTCATCAGCAAAGGGGTGATTCTTAACAAATAAAGGTGCTTTTGTCAAAGCTCTATTTACTATAAATAAAAACAACCCTAAGAATCCAGCAAACATGCCTATTTCAGTAAAGCCTATGTGCCAATGATCTTTCATTACTCCTGGTTCTATCATTAAAAACACGTTACACCAATGACCAATTAAAACAATAACACCAACAGCCATGATGTAGCCGAAGTTTCTCTTACTATCTCTACTCATAAGAATAAGTAATGGGAAGATGAAGTTAATCACAGAAGTTATCCAAAATAGAGCGTTGTAATTATCCCAACGTGCCATATAGTAGGTGACTTCTTCAGGAATATTTGAATACCAGATTAGCATAAATTGTGAGAACCACATATATGTCCATAGAATACTGAATGAAAAAATCCATTTACCTAGATCGTGAATATGGTTTTCATTAACATACTCCAAATAGCCTTTACGCTTTAATACAATGGCAAACATAGCAATCATAGTAAAGCCTGTAACTCCCATTGAAGAAAATACAAACCAACCAAATAAGGTACTAAACCAATGAGTATCTATTGACATAATCCAGTCCCATGCCATCATAGAAGATGAATAGCCAAAGAATACAATAAAGATAGCTGACAGGGTTATACTTCTCTTATAGCTACTTAGTCCACCTTCTGTATCTTCTTGTCTTGAAAGTGCAATTAAACGTTTGGCAGCATACCACCATCCAAAGATGTAAGCCGCTGCACGAATAAAGAAAAATGGGAAATTTAAGTAAGCTTCTTTACCTGCAATTATAGGGTCATAGTGTTCATCATTAGGATCCATAATACCATCAGCCATCCAATGCCAAATGTGGTTCCAATGTAATTTTCCTGCTACAATAATGAATAGCATAATTATACCTCCTACTAGAAAATAAGAAGTGATACCCTCAGCTACACGTTTGAAAGGAATAGCCCATGCTGCTTCAGAAACATACTGAAGAGCTATAAAGAATATAGCAAATGCTGAAATACCTAAGAAAAAATAATTGTTAACCATTAAACTTGGCCATGCACGATGTGCATCATTAATAAATCCGAATACAATAGCGACTAATCCTATTGCAATTAAGACGTAAGAAATTAACTTGGTGTTTTTTGTTACTGTGTACATATACAGTTAGTTTAATCTTAATTAGTTTCCTTTTTGTAATTCTTGAACGTACATTGTAATCAACCAACGTTCCGTATCATTTATTTGTGTATTGTGAGGACCCATTGCATTCAGTCCATAATAGATAGCATGATAAATATTACCAGCAGCTAAATCATTCATATTCTCACCCGTTCTACGAATCATTACATCATCAGCGTAGGAAGGAATAGCTCCATAAACAGGGTGTGTTATACTTCCTTTACCATCACCATTTTTACCATGACAGTGTGCGCAGAACATTTGATAAAGCTGTTTTCCTTTTTCAATATTATCTTCCGTATTTTCAAAAGGATTTTGTAGCTCTTTACCTGCTAAAAGATAATCTTCCAAAGTATTATCATAATCGAATGCAACAAAACCTCTTGGCATAGTTCCTTCAACAGATGGACGTGCATTCAAACTATCTTTAAAAAATGTATTCGAAGAATAAATTTCTAAGGAAGGTGATCGGTACATATCAGGCATAAACTCATAGCCCGGTTTATCAGCTTCATTATTAGAACAGGAAGAAAATAACGATAAGACTAAAAATGGTATCGCTATTAGAAGAATATTACTACATACTTTTTTCATTTTTAGGCAATTTCTTTAACGTTAATTTCAGTAGCACCGGTCTTTTTCAAAAGTGTGCTTATTGTCTTATCATCATCTGACTCTATTTCCATAAGAAACTTATCGTCAGTTGTTCTAGGATCAGGACTTGAAGTTTTCTGACCAGGGAACAACTTGCATTTGAAAAGATAAGTTATGACCATAAGGTGAGCTGAAAATAATACAGTCATCTCAAATATTACAGGAACAAATGCGGGCATACTTAAATAGTATGCAAAGCTTGGCTTACCACCAATGTTCATTGGCCAATCAAGTATCATTATATAGTACGTCAACCAAATAGCAGTAGCACAGCCAATACATCCATAAATGAAAGCTGCAATTGCCAAACGCGTTCTTTTCAAGCCTAAAGCATGATCTAAACCGTGTATAGGAAATGGTGAATATACTTCTTTAATTGAAATATCTTTAGAACGGACTTCCTTAACACTGTTAAGAAGTACCTCTTCATCATCAAATATTCCGTAAATGACTTTTTTACTCATGTCTTTTACTTTTTATATTGTTCGCTAGAAGATTTAACAATCGTTTTTAATTCTGCTTGTGCTATTACTGGAAAAGTTCTTGAGTACAATAAGAATAGTACAAAGAAGAAACCAATGGATCCTACAAAAATACCAATATCAACAAATGTTGGCGAGAACATAGTCCAACTAGAAGGTAAGTAATCACGATGTATAGATGTTACGATAATTACAAAGCGTTCAAACCACATACCGATATTAACAAATAAGGCTAAAATAAATGTAAACACGATATTTGTTCTTAATTTTTTGAACCACATCAACTGTGGTGATATAACGTTACAGGTCATCATAATCCAATAAGCCCACCAGTAAGGTCCTGTCGCTCTGTTAAGGAATGCATACTGCTCAAACTCAACACCTGAGTACCATGCCATAAACAACTCTGTAAGATAGGCTATACCAACAAGATTACCCGTTAGCATAATAATGATATTCATATACTCAACATGCTTTATAGTAATGTAAGCTTCTAATCCTACTACCTTACGCATAACTAATAATAAGGTTTGTACCATAGCAAAACCCGAGAATACAGCTCCAGCAACGAAGTATGGAGGAAAAATAGTAGTGTGCCATCCTGGAATTACAGAGGTAGCAAAGTCAAAAGATACAATGGAGTGTACTGAGAAAACCAAAGGTGTTGCTAAGCCAGCAAGAACGAGTGATACTTCTTCAAAACGCTGCCAATCTTTCGCTCTACCACTCCAACCAAATGATAATATACTATATATCTTTTTACGTAAAGGCCAATACTTCTCATTAACCTTATCTCTAATCATAGCAAAGTCTGGAATAAGACCTACATACCAGAATACAAAAGATACAGAGAAATAGGTAGAAATCGCAAATACATCCCATAAAAGTGGTGAATTGAAATTAACCCATAATGATCCGAAATTATTAGGTATTGGAAAAACCCAATATGCAAGCCATGGTCTACCCATGTGAAGTAAAGGAAAAGTGCCAGCCTGAACAACAGCAAAAATGGTCATGGCTTCTGCTGAACGGTTAATAGATAATCTCCATTTTTGTCTGAACAATAGCAATACTGCTGAGATTAGAGTACCAGCATGGCCAATACCTACCCACCATACAAAGTTAGTAATATCCCAGGCCCAGCCGACTGTTTTGTTCAATCCCCAAACACCAATTCCTGTTCCGATAGTATATCCTACGGATAAAATCCACCAAACAAATAATACTAATGAGATGCTAAATACTATCCACCACATTTTATTGGCTTTGGCTAATACTGGTTTTGCTACGTCAACAGTAATATCGTGATAGCTTTTATCACCTAAAATCAGAGGCTCTCTTATTGGACTTTCTTTTTGCATAACTTATTTTAAGATTTTCTATTCCTAATTTTAGTTTGATAAAATACTGAGTTTTTTGTGTTCAAATGATCAATTAATTGATAGGATCTATCATCCTCAACCATTTGAGTTACAGAATGTGACTGATTGTTTACATCTCCAAAGGTAATGGCACCTGTAGGACAAGCGGAAGAACAAGCGGTTTGTGCCTCATTATCTAATATATTTCTACCATCACGTTTGGCATCGAGTTTGGTTTTTTGAATCATCTGAATACACATACTACATTTTTCCATTACTCCTCTTGCTCTTACAGTAACATCAGGATTCAATACCATTTTACCTAAGTCGTCATTCATGTTATAATCAAAGGCATCGTTTTCAGCATAATTAAACCAATTGAAACGACGTACTTTATAAGGACAGTTGTTAGCGCAATAGCGTGTTCCTACACATCGATTGTATGTCATATGGTTAAGACCTTCAGCACTATGTGTAGTAGCTGCAACCGGACAAACAGTTTCGCATGGTGCATGATTACAGTGCTGGCACATTACTGGTTGAAAAGCTACATCTGGATTTTCTGATGGAATCTCCATAGCTTTAAATTTTGATACTGCTCCAATACCTTCTTCTTTAGCAATTTCTTTTGTCATATCACTGGAATAGTATCTATCAATTCTTAACCAGTGCATATCTCTACTTTTTCTTACTTCTTCTTTACCTACAACAGGGACATTATTTTCCGAATGGCATGCGACTACACATGAGTTACAACCAATACAAGAAGTTAAATCAATACCTAAATTCCAAAAGTGACCCGTCTCGTGATCATGCGCTTGCCAAAGATCTATTTGGTCAGGAGCTAATTTACCAAGATGAGTGTCGTACAGAAGTGGTTTATTACCAGACTTTGGATTTTCTAAATACTCATTTAAAGTTGTTTCTTTGATCAAATCTCTTCCCATCATTGTGTGATGCAACTGAACTGAAGCAAAACCGTGTTCGCCTTCAACTTTCTCAATTTTAACATCGGAAGAAGTGTAGCTGTTGTTAAGTACTAATGGATAAGCATTTACTCCTACTCCATTACCAACTTTACCTGATGCTGTACGTCCATAACCTAATGCTAAACCAAGAGTGCCTATCGCCTGTCCTGGCTGAATAAGTACAGGAACATTTTCTAATACGACATCACCAACTGTAAGTCTAACCATATCACCATTTAGAGCACCATCAGAAATATTCCAATTAGAGAGACCATTTTCACGAGCAGTAGTCGCCGAAATAGTTAGATAATTATCCCAACATGACCTTGTAATAGGATCTGGTAACTCTTGTAACCAAGGGTTATTAGCTTGTGAGCCATCACCGATTGAATTCGATTGATAAAGTGCTAATTCTAATCCTTGAGCTTGTGATAAAACTGACTTGACATTAGCTGCGAAAGAGGACGGTGATCGTGCATCAGTAGAAAGTTCTGCAATTCCATCATGTAAAGAAGAAGACCAAGAAACTTTACTTCTCCAATAATTTTTTAAATAGATATAGTATTCTGTATCGTCACCAATCCATACAAGCAAAGATTCTTGTATCTGACGGCTGTCAAATAAAGGCTGTATGGTAGGTTGAATAAATGCCACTTGATTTGGTGTTGCTTTGGCATCTCCCCAGCTTTCTAAATAATGGCGATCAGGACACACATATTCTACATTAGTAGATGTTTCGTCCATATTTAATGCAGTAGAAATAGTTAAAGAAACTTTTTTCAAACCAGCATTAAAGGCTTCTGCATCAGATAAAGTATATGAAGGATTGACACCGCTCATAATTAGTGCGCCAACCTTTCCATCATTCATATCCTTTATCAGTTGAGCAATAGCATTATCATCACCAGCTTTCAACAAAGATGGCTGACCCATATCAATGGTCTTACCATAATTACCAAGCATATCGTTTATAGCGTTGACCATAATCTGAATAGCTTTATCGTTGCTATCACATATCACTAAAGACTTTCCTTTAGCTGAAGTTAACTCCACAACTACATCTTTAATTTTATCGTTTGCTGCAGAGTTTCCATTTAAAGTATCGAATAAATTTTCTAGTAAGTTTAGCTTCTCAGAAGGCTTTACTGGAATTCTTACATCAGCATTAGAGCCCGATAATGACATGTTGGTTTCAATCTGGAAATGACGAGACATTTTACCTGATTTCGGATTTCTATTTGCTATATATTGTTTTTCTAGTGAGGTGCTTAACCAACTTCCTAAAAAGTCAGCACCAAAAGAAACAATAACATCAGCTTTATCTAAATGGTAAGTAGGTATTACTCTTTGCCCAAAAGATTCTTTATTTGCATCTAGCATTCCTTGAACAGAAATAGCGTCATATTGGACGTGCTTTGCTGCATACTTTTTACTAAATTCCTCAATAATAGCCTGTGTAGTAGGGCTAATAATTGTATTCGTTAATACTACAACATCACCCTCTACATTTGAAAGCCTAGTTGTAATATCAGTATCAGCATCAGACCAAGTAACTGACTCTCCATTTTTCATCGCACCTTTAAGGCGATTCGAGTCGTACAGTGATAAAACAGAAGAAATAACCCTTGCATTTGGAGATGATGATGATGACAAATCGTTTCCTTTAATAAATATAGGTCTTCCCTCTCGAGTTTTAACAAGAATATTAGCAAAATCATTACCATCATAAAAGGTCGATGCATACCAATTGGCAACACCAGGGGTAATCTCTTCCGGCTTTACTACGTAAGGTATAGACTTAATAATTGGCGTTTCACAAGCAGCAAGTGTAGCCGCGGCTGTACTAAATCCTAAAAATTTTAAGAAATCTCTTCTTGAAGTACTTGTTTCTGATAAATTTTTGTCGTCTCCCAAAAAATCATCTACAGGGATTTCTTCAACAAATTCATTTTCTTTTAGTTTATCAACTAATGGATCATTAGCTAATTCCGCTAACCCCTTCCAATATTTTTTTTGTTTAGTCATATATTAAACTAATTTTTATATTCTAATGATGACACTTACCACATTCAAGACCCCCTATAGCTTCAACATTAAATGCTTCTCCAGGATGATTCTCTTTAAATTTGGCATGCATTTCTTCATAATAATCGTTGTCTGCCACTTTAACTTCTGTTTGTCTATGACAGTCGATACACCAACCCATTGTTAATTCGGCATGTTGTTCAACAACCTCCATTTCTTCAATGGCACCATGACAATCTTGACATTCTAATCCCCCAGCAACAACATGCTGTGAATGATTAAAATAAGCATGATCTGGCAGGTTATGAATCCTAACCCACTTAATAGGTTTTTGCTCGTAGCCCTCGATATATTGTCCTTTTTCAGGATCAAAACCAACTGCATCATAAATCTTTTGAATCTCTGCTTTTCCTGAGGGGCCTTCGTTAATGTAAGTATGACAATTCATACAAACATTAGCAGATGGTATAGCAGCAGACTTACCATGTCTTGCAGAATGGTGACAATAATTACAGTCAATTCCATTAATACCAGAGTGTAATTTATGAGAGTACGCAATGGGTTGCTCAGGTGCATATCCCTTAGTAACGCCGACTCCTAACATTAAATTCCAGGCAGAGTTCACTCCAAAACCTAAAATAATAAGTACAGTAAGAGTAACTAGAGACTTTCTCGCAAAGAAAGCATTTACTAGCGTAATTGTAGAACTAAATAAATCTTCACTTTCTTCTCCTGCAACTTCTTTAAGCGTATTTTTAATTTTCCATAAACCTGCAATAACAAGCAACAAGACAATGGCAATAGTCAGTATTATATAGTCCGATGTTTGGTCTTCAACAACAATCGCTCCACCATCGGTAGAAGTTGTTGCTACAACGGCTTGTTTTTCAGGAGCTTGCTCAATATAAGCCAAGATATTTTTCACATCGTCATCAGAAAAATAAGGAAAAGCTGTCATCGGAGATTTGTTATACTCTTCCCATATTGCAATAGCATCTGGATCGCCTGCGGCTATCATTTCAGCCGAATTTTTTATCCATTTAATCAACCATTCCTCAGAATATTTATCGCTAACACCTCTTAAAGCTGGACCAATTAACTTGTTATCAATTTGGTGACAGGCTGTACAATTAGCTTTATATAATTTCTCACCTTCTTCAACATTTTGTGCTGATAAAGAAGCGGAAACAGCAAATAATAGGATAATTAGCGAAGAGAATATTGTGAAAGGATACTTACTTAAATTAATAAATTTAGTCATGTTTATAAACATATAATTCAATTGTAGCAAAAGCTTAATTTTTCTCGACTACAAATGTATTACATTCCACTATTTTTAATCATATGAGTTTTATTTTTTTATCCCAATTTATACTGATTCTAAATAAGTTGCGTTTAATCTTATATTACACTCAAATTCACACACTTAGAAACATAAAAATCTATATTTGCAAAATGAAAGGTTTAATATTTATTACAATTTGTCTTTTTTCTGGCTCAATTGTAGCCCAAAACACTGAAAATATGACAATTAATGATAGTCGAATTGATAGCTTAATGTCAACTCAAATCAAACTAAATATTGCAAAACGTGGCATCGATGGCTACAGGGTCCAAATTCATCATAATCAAAGTCAAAGTAGAGAAGAATCTCAAAAAGTACGCGCCCAATTTTCATCAGATTTTCCTCACCTAAAAACTTACCTAGAATTTAAGTCTCCTTATTATAAAATACAAGTTGGAAACTTCGTAAACAAACTTGATGCTCATAAAGTTCAAAAAGAAATAAGCAGAAAATATAGAGGCACTTACATCGTTCCAGCTACGGTTCCGTTCGAGGAAGTCGTAAACTAATTAAAGTTTCTTTTTTACTTCAACTTCTTCAAATCCTTCAATAATATCACCAACCTTAATGTCATTAAAGTTTTTGATACTTAATCCGCATTCATATCCGGAAGAAACTTCCTTAACGTCATCTTTAAATCGTTTTAAAGTGGATAGTTCACCGGAATATACTACTATTCCATCTCTAATAACTCTTACTTGGGTGTTTCTAGTCATTTTACCATCAAGTACATAGCAACCTGCAATGGTTCCAACTTTAGAAATTTTGAAGGTTTCTCTAATTTCAATATTACATACTATTTTCTCTTCAATGTCAGGAGACAACATACCTTCCATTGCTTTTTCAAGTTCTTCAATAGCATTATATATCACGGAATAAAGACGGATATCAATTTGTTCGTTTTCTGCTAATTTTCTAGCATTAACTGATGGTCTTACTTGGAAACCAATAATTACCGCATCTGAAGCTGCTGCTAACATCACATCAGACTCTGAAATTTGACCAACAGATTTATGTATGATATTTACCGCTATTAAATCCGTTGATAGCTTCTGAAGAGAATCTGAAAGCGCTTCTATAGAACCATCAACATCACCTTTTATAATAATATTGAGTTCCTTAAAGTCTCCTAGTGCCAATCTTCTACCGATTTCATCTAGAGTAATATGCTTTTGAGTTCTTACCCCTTGCTCTCTTTGAAGCTGCATACGCTTTGTAGCGATATTTTTAGCCTCTCTCTCATCGTCCATTACATTGAACTTATCACCAGCTTGAGCTGCTCCGTTTAAACCTAACAGTATGGCTGGTGTAGAAGGCCCTGCATCGGTCATTTTAGCATCTCTCTCATCTAATAAGGCTTTGACTTTACCGGAATAGCAACCGGCTAAGACGTAATCTCCAACTTTCAAAGTTCCTGCTTCAACTAATATAGTTGTTAAGTAACCTTTGCCTTTATCTAGAGATGCTTCAATTACAGTTCCTGTAGCGTTTTTATTAGGATTAGCTTTGAGATCAAGTAATTCCGCCTCTAACAATACCTTCTCCAATAACTCATTTATCCCCTGCCCTGTTTTAGCTGAAATCTCTTGTGATTGGTATTTACCTCCCCAATCTTCTAGTAAAATGTTTATTGCTGATAACTGCTCTTTAATTTTATCAGGGTTGGCAGTTTCTCTATCTATCTTGTTGATTGCGAAAACCATAGGAACACCGGCTGCTTGAGCATGACTAATTGCTTCTTTGGTTTGAGGCATTATATCATCATCAGCAGCTATGACAATAACTACTAT
>CAXFLH010000002.1:0-41932 GCA_964003875.1 uncultured Flavobacteriales bacterium
TGATATATGGTGCAATCTTAACCGATAGAAATAAAGTTGGTCCTTCAACAATAAAGGAGTCTATTAAATCTATAAAAAAAGGAAAGATTTTAGGAATTTTTCCTGAAGGAGGTATTACTAGCACCGAGCTTACGAAGGCAAAACCTGGTGCTATATTTATTGCTAGTAAAGCAAACACAAAAATACTTCCTGTTTCTATAAGCGGTGGAGATAATGCATGGGACGATTTACTCAGTGGTATTCGATCAAGAATTACTGTTAATATAGGTAAACCATTTGGCCCCTTTGATATAAAGGGTAGCAAAGAAGAAAAGATTTCTAAGTTAGAGGACTATAGCCAAGAGTTAATGTGCCGTATTGCTGCTTTACTGCCAGACGATAGGCACGGTGAGTATTCTAACGATAAAAGAATAACTAAATACCGAAACGAAAATAAATTAAATTTGTTTTAGTATTATTGAAAGTCAGTAATAATACTGCTGATACAACAGGTTAGGTTTTTTGCAAAAGGGATATGCAGAAATTCATTTGGGCCATGAGCATTGGATTGAGGGCCTAATACTCCTGTAATCACGAATTGTGCCTCTGGAAATTGTTTTCCGAGCATAGCCATAAAAGGAATAGTACCGCCTTCTCCGATTGTGCAAGGCATTTGGTTAAAATATTTTTTTGATGCTTTTTCAATAGCGTCTAATAACCAAGTTTTGCTTTCCGGTGCGTTCCAACCTTCAGCGGCTTCTTCAAATTCTAATTCTACTGATGCTCCGTACGGAATATCACTTTTTAATATATTTTCTATCGCATTAACAGCTTTTTTAGGGTCTACCATTGGTGGTATTCTCATGGATAATTGTAGTGTGGTGTAAGGCCTTAATACATTTCCCGCATTTGCTGTAGATGGCATTCCATCAGAACCTACAATGGATAAAGCTGGTTTCCATGTTCTTCTTAAAACTCCTTCAACATTATTATTGTCGTAAAGGCCAAAAGCTGATTTTATGGTGCGGTCAGCACTTTTTTGTGATTCTGTAATTTTGGCGTGTAGAATAACAAAGTTCTTATCTAACAATTGAATAGTTTCTTTGGAAACATTACGCATTTCTTCAAAGGAAGACACCGACTTTTTCCATAGCCATTCGTATACTTGTTTGGCCCGAAAAGTGGGCATATCATTCTCTTTGAAAAAGGCCTTAAGTTCGTCTAAGGTAAGTGTGCGAATATTTTTTTTATCTAAAGACATAGAGCGTACAAAGATACTATCTTTGTACGCTCTATGCGCTACTTAACATCAGATATCATTTTTACGGCTTTTTCTAGCCCCATTTATGATGGTGTTATTGTCGTTGACGATGAGGGAAGAATTGTAGATTTACTAGAGAATAAGCAACAGATAGATTATGCTAATTTAGAATATTTTAGAGGTGCTCTTTGTCCTGGATTTATCAACACCCATTGTCATTTAGAGTTGTCACACTTGCAGGGAGAGTTAGCCCCAAAAACAGGATTACCTCATTTTATTAACTCTATAGGTCAAATGAGAAAGGCTAGTCAGCGACGAAAAGACGATGCCTTAAAGTTAGCAGATAGACAGATGTATAATAATGGCATTGTGGCTGTAGCTGATATTAGTAATACAGCAGATTCTTTTTCTACAAAAGCTAATAGTGCCATTTACTATTACACCTTTATCGAATTATTTGCATCTAACCCTCATAAAGCTGAAGAAGTATTTGAACGAGGGTTGAAACTAAGCCAAGAATGTAGCATACCCAACTCTTTGACACCTCACGCGAACTATTCCGTTTCTTTACCACTTTTCGAAAAGATTAAACACCATAATAAGGGAGAAATTATCAGTATACATAGTCAAGAAACGCCTGAGGAAGACACTATGTTTTTGAAGGGTAGAGGTCAATTGTTGTCACAACTTATTGCAAAAGACTTTTTCAAGTACACTGGTAAGACTGCACTTCAAAGCACCCTTCCTTTATTACCAGAATCTCCTATTTTATTAGTGCATAATACCTTTACCAAAGAAGAAGATATGTTAGAAGCCATTTCTAATTTCGATAAGCTTTATTGGTGTACCTGCCCCAAAGCTAATTTATATATAGAAAATCAATTGCCTAACTACCAACAGTTTGTAGATGCTCAAGCTAAAATGACAATTGGAACAGATAGTTTAGCGTCTAACGATACCCTATCTATTTTGGAAGAAATGAAAACGATACAAGCTCATGTTTCTTTGGAACTATTGATGGTATGGGCATGTAAAAACGGTGCTGAGTTCCTTGGACTTGATGCTTTAGGGACTTTTCAAAAAGGTAAAATGCCTGGCATCAATTACATCAATAATATCGTAGATGGTAAGTTAACAGCAGACAGTCAAGTTAAAAAGTTATTCTGACATTAAATTGATATAAGCCTGAACTTTCTTTAAGTCTTCTAGTGTTGTGATTTTGATGTTTTCTTTATTGCCTTGAATAAGTTGTATCTCTATTCCCATAGCTTCTACTACTGAAGCGTCATCAGTAAATGTAGGCGAATAGTCTTGTTGGTAGGCTTTTAGCAAGACCTCACTGCTAAAACATTGAGGTGTTTGAACAATAAGGTATTCGTCTCTATTAACAACAACACTTCCACTATCGGTTTTTTGTCTTAAGCTTTCCTCAATAGCTATGACTGGAATTGCAGCTCCTTTCTCTTGTGCTGTCTGCATACATTCATTCACCACACTATTTTTAACTAAGGGACGAACGCCATCATGTACGGCAATGACAGATTGCTCATTAACTTTTTTCAAAGCATTACAAACCGACTCAAAGCGTGTGTTGCCACCTTCAACAACTTGATGATTCACTTTAAATTGGTGTTCTTGACAAAGTTTTTTCCAAGTGTCGAACTCAGATTTGGGTAGTGCTAATATGATCTCAGAATGGTCTAAACTTTGGTGCATTTTTTCAATGGTATGCATCAAAATAGGCTTAGAATTGAGGTCTAAAAACTGCTTAGGGATAGTAGAACCCATTCGGCTTCCGCTACCCCCAGCAACTATGATAATATATTGTCTCACTCTTATAATATCAGCATGGCATCACCATAAGTAAAGAAGTTGTATTTTTCTTTAATGGCTTCTTCGTATGCGTTCATTATTAAATCGTGACCACCAAAAGCACTAACCATCATCAATAAGGTAGATTTTGGAGTGTGAAAGTTGGTAATCATGCAATTGGCAATATTGAAATCGTAAGGAGGATAAATGAATTTATTAGTCCAGCCTGTAAAAGGAGTCATTAGCCCTTGAGTAGTTACTGATGTTTCAATAGCTCTCATAGAGGTTGTTCCAACGGCACAAACTCTTCTTTTTTCTTTGATACCTGTATTAATGGTATTTGTCGTTTCCTCGCTAATGATAACTTCTTCAGAGTCCATTTTGTGTTTACTTAAATCCTCTACCTCTACTGGTCTAAAAGTACCTAGTCCAATGTGTAGGGTGAGGTTAGCAAACTCAAGTCCTTTGATTTCTAATCGCTTCATGAGCTCACGACTGAAGTGCAATCCTGCTGTTGGCGCAGCTACAGCACCTTCCGTTTTAGCATAGATGGTTTGATAGCGTTCTTCATCTTCAGCGTCTGGCTCTCTTTTGATGTATTTTGGTAATGGAGTTTCACCTAGTTCAGTAAGTTTTTCTCTAAACTCTTCATAACTACCATCATAAAGAAAACGCAAGGTTCTACCTCGAGAAGTGGTGTTGTCAATAACTTCTGCCACTAAACTATCGTCTTCTCCAAAGTATAATTTATTACCAATTCTTATTTTACGGGCTGGGTCTACCAAAACGTCCCACAATAAATTTTCTTTATTTAATTCTCTTAATAAAAAGACTTCTATTCTAGCACCAGTCTTTTCTTTGTTACCATACATCCTAGCAGGAAAAACTTTGGTGTCGTTGAAAATCATAACATCACCTTCATCGAAATAGTCCACCAAATCTTTAAATTGTCTATGTTCGATTTCACCTGTTTTTCTATTGACTACCATTAGTCGAGATTCGTCTCGGTTGTTAGCAGGTCTTTCTGCTAAAAGTTCTTCTGGTAATTCAAAATTAAATTGTGAGAGCTTTCTTTTTATCATGATGTTCTTGTATTCTAAGTAAAAAAGTGCGCAAATATACTAAATTAATGTTCAGTTGCTTGATTATTTGTGAGAGAAAAAGAGTCTATAAACTCTTGAATGTCAATTGCTTGACTTAGTTCAAACTTTCCAATTCTTGTTCTTGTTAGTTGGCTCAAGTGTGCGCCGCTATTGAGGTTTTTTCCAAACGTTTGTGCTAACGAACGGATATAAGTCCCTTTGCTACATACAATTCTAACATGGACTTTTGGCATCTCTACTTTTATTATTTCAAATTTTGAAACATGAACCATTCTCTCTTTTATTTTTACATCTTCTCCTTTTCTAGCATGTTCGTAAAGGCGTTTGCCATCCTGTTTTATTGCTGAATAAATAGGTGGTGTTTGCAAGATATTACCTGTCAATGATTCAGCATTTATTTTGAGCATATCTTCGGTGATATGATTGTAATCGAAGGTTTCATTGACTTCTGTTTCCAAATCAAAAGAGGAAGTCGTTGCACCCAATGTAAATTCGGCTGTATATTCTTTCTCTTGAGCTTGAAATTCATTAATACGTTTGGTGAATTTACCGGTACAAACTATGAGAAGTCCATCGGCTAAAGGGTCTAGTGTGCCGGCATGGCCTACTTTTATCTTTTTAATATTAAGAGCTGTACGGAGAGTATTGCGTATTTTTTTTACTGCATCAAAAGAAGTCCATCGCAACGGTTTATTGATAAGTAAAGTATGCCCCTCTAAGTAATCAATCATCTAAAGTACAGTGAAAATAATAGCCAAAATTCCTATGGTAAAACAGTAGTAAGAAAAATACTTAAGCTGACTTCTTTTGACTAGTGATATCATCCATTTACAAGCGATTAGACCTGTAATAAAGGCAGCCACGAATCCAGCTAGTAGGGGAATTAGAGCAGCACTTTCGGATGCCATCTCACCGCTTAAAATGTCTTTTGCCATCTTGCCAAAGATGAGAGGAACAACCATTAAAAAAGAAAATCGTGCTGCCTTTTCTCTATCAATGCCAAGAATAACAGATGTAGAAATAGTAGCTCCTGATCTTGAAATACCTGGAAGAATAGCAATAGCCTGAGCTATACCGATAATTAAGGATTGTCCAAAGCTGACAGATTGAGTTGTATTCTTAGCTTTATCAGCAATAAAAAGGAGTAAACCAGTAACGATTAGCATACTGCCAACGAATAAAATTCTACCACCAAAGAGAGAATCTATTTGCTCATCAAAAAGCACTCCAACTACTGCTGCAGGAACCATAGAAATAATAATCTTTAATGAAAACCGAAACTCTTCATTCCATTTAAATTGTAGTAATCCTCTGAAAATTTGGGCGACTTCATCTCTAAAAATAAAGAGAGTACTTAGAGCTGTAGCAGCGTGTAGCACTACCGTCATTAAAATATTTTCTTCTGGCAAGCCCTCACTACCAAAATGCTCAAGAATAAAGGTCGTTATTTCTAAATGACCACTGCTACTAACAGGTAAAAATTCAGTAAGTCCTTGAACAATCCCTAGTAGGATAGCTGCAAAAATACTACTCATCTTTAGCCTTATGTAATATAGCGAAGACCTCAATTACTAGTCCTGTGATAAGGAAGATTACAGAAAGTGTCATTCTTCTAAAGCTGAAGATGGCATCGCTAAAAACATTAGGATCTTCAGACTTTCCTCCGGTCATCAATATATAGCCTGTGATAATAAGGATAACACCTAAAATCATAAGCTGATAGTTTCTTTTTCCAAAATTAAATTCCATAGTTTTAATGATATAAATCGTTTTCGTTCATTTTAAGGTATTTACCAACGGAAAAGTTGGTTACAATAGTACTTATCAATACGCCAAAAATAAGAATAGCAACAAAGATTATTCCAATGGTTGGCATATCTTCAAGTAATAATAGTTCTGGCATTTCTTTGTGTATGCTAAACAAAGCAATAATTAAAAATACGATCCCTATTAAAGCAGAAAAAACACCTTGTAGGATACCATTTCTTAAAAACGGCTTTCTTATAAAAGCGTTGGTAGCGCCTACTAGTTTCATAGATTGTATGGTAAAACGCTGTGAGTAAACCGTCAATCGAATGGTATTATTGATTAAAGCGATAGCAACAATTAATAGCAAAGCGCAAAAGGAAACTAAAATTACACTTAGTTTTCTAACATTGGTATTGATGGCGGCTATCAGATCCTTTTGAATGATTATTTCTTTGATAATGGGGTTTTTTTGCAAATCTTTTTCGATAGCATCAATACGGCTTTCATCGGCATATTCGGCATTCATGTAGACATCAATAGATGCAGATAATGGGTTAAAGCCCAGAAAGCTAATGAAATCTTCTCCTAAATCGCTTTCTAAAATTCTGGCAGCATCTTCTTTGCTAACAAATTCGGTGCTTTTAATCTGTGGCGAAGCATCTAAACTTTTTTGAAGTTGAAGGCGGTCTACCTTTTTTATGTTTTCTTGAAGAATTAATGTGAAGCCTACGTTTTCTTTGATATAATTCGTTAAACGATGCGTGTTAAGGAAAATGAAGCCCATACTGCCTAACATCAGCAAAACCAAAGATATACTTAGCACAGTAGATAAAGAAGAGGTTCTAAGCTTACGCTTTATATGTCTTTCTTGCGCTTGTTTCATTACGTTTGCTAAGGTAATAATTTTTAGTGCTTAGTTGTGACGATTGATTAACTTTGCTTTCAAAATAATTTAGAATGGAATACGATTTTAATCGCATTGAGCAAAAATGGCAAGACCGATGGAGGGAATGGCAAACCTATAAAGTTGAGGAAGATACTTCCAAGCCCAAGTTTTATGTATTAGATATGTTTCCATATCCTTCGGGGGCAGGTTTGCATGTTGGCCATCCATTAGGCTATATAGCATCTGATATTTATGCCCGTTACAAACGCCATAAGGGGTTTAATGTTTTGCATCCAATGGGATACGATTCTTTTGGTTTGCCAGCAGAACAGTATGCCATACAGACGGGACAACACCCTGCTATTACAACAGAAAATAATATCAACCGTTACAGAGAACAATTGGACAAAATAGGCTTTTCTTTCGATTGGAATAGAGAAATTCGCACTTCAGAACCCAACTATTATAAGTGGACACAGTGGATTTTTAAGCAACTTTTTAACTCCTATTATTGCAACATAGATAATAAGGCTTTGCCCATCTCAGAATTGGTGGAAGAGTTAGAACGTAATGGAAATGCTTTAGTGCAATCTCCATGCGATGAAGACACGCCACAATTTACTGCTGAAGAATGGAAGGCATGGAGTGAAGCCGAGCAACAAGCCATTTTATTAAAATACAGACTGACATTTTTATCCGAAACATGGGTGAATTGGTGTGAGGGTTTAGGAACGGTTTTGGCTAACGATGAGGTCAAAGACGGTCGTTCAGAACGAGGTAATTTCCCTGTTGAACAAAAACTCATGAAGCAATGGTCAATGCGAATAACAGCCTATGCCGAACGCTTACTTGAAGGCTTAGAACAAGTAGATTGGAACGATTCTATCAAAGAAATTCAGCGCAACTGGATAGGCAAATCTGAAGGGGCATCACTTCGCTTTTCTATAGAAAATAGTAGTGAGCAAATAGAAGTATTTACTACTAGACCAGACACCATATATGGCGTTACTTTTATGGTTTTATCACCCGAGCATGAACTTGTAAAGTCCATCACTACTGCCTCACAAAAAGAGGAGATAGAAAGCTACTGCCAACAAGCAGCCTTGAAGTCCGAAAGGGACAGACAGTCCGATGTGAAGAGTGTAACGGGAGCCTTTACGGGAGCTTATGCTATTCACCCTTTTACCAATGAAAAAATACCCATATGGATTGGAGATTATGTCTTAGCATCTTATGGTACAGGGGCTGTTATGGCAGTTCCTTGTGGTGACCAAAGGGATTGGAATTTTGCTAATAAGTTTGGTATCGAGATAAAGAACATCTTTAAAGACACGGATATTAGTGAAGGGGCTAATGAAGATAAAGCGGCTATAATTGATAATTCGGATTTCCTTTCAGGTCTTACTGCCCAAGAAGCCATACAACAAGGTATATTAGCCATTGAGAAAAAAGAGATAGGTAAGGGCAAAACAAACTACAGACTAAGAGATGCTATTTTCAGTCGTCAAAGGTATTGGGGAGAGCCATTTCCAGTGTACTATGAAAATGATATCCCTAGACTGACAGATGATGACAGTTGCGTAGAATTGCCAGAGGTAGATAAATACCTGCCAACAGAAGAAGGAGAGCCGCCTTTAGCTAGAGCTAAAAAAGAAGATTGGAATGTTTTTCAAGGCGATAGAATGGAGCATAATACTATGCCAGGTTGGGCAGGTTCTTCGTGGTATTTTTTAAGGTATATGGACCCTCAAAACGATACGGAGTTTGTGTCTAAGGAAAAAGCCGATTATTGGGGGCAAGTGGATTTATATATTGGTGGTGCAGAACATGCTGTTGGACACTTGTTATACTCTAGATTTTGGACTAAGTTTTTGTACGATAGAGGCTTTATTGCTTTTGATGAGCCCTTCAAAAAAATGATTAATCAAGGAATGATTTTAGGGCGTTCCAATTTTGTATATCGAATTAAAGACAGCAATACTTTCGTCAGTTTTGACAAGAGAAAAGACTACAAAACCAGTCGCATGCATGTTCATATTGACCTTGTGGACAAGGACGTTTTAGATATTGAAGCCTTTAAAAAATGGCGACAAGAATACAAAGAGGCTGAATTCATTCTCAATGATGATGGCAAATACATCTGTGGTTTTGAGGTAGAAAAAATGTCAAAGTCCAAGTACAATGTTCAGACGCCCGATGATTTGGTGGAGAAATTTGGGGCTGACACTTTAAGAATGTACGAAATGTTTTTGGGGCCCTTAGAGCAGTTCAAACCTTGGGATACAAAAGGCATCAATGGGGTACATAATTTTTTAAGAAAGTTTTGGCGTTTAGCACACGATGAAAATAATCAAATCCATCTTTCTGATGACGAGCCAACAAAAGCAGAATTGAAGTCTTTGCATAAAGCCATTAAAAAGGTAACCGAAGACATCGACAGACAGGCTTTCAATACGGTAGTTAGTAATTTGATGATAGCGGTCAATGAGTTGAATGATTTGAAATGCAACAAACGACATATCCTCAAAGATTTAATTGTGTTGATAGCACCTTATGCTCCACACTTTGCTGAAGAATTGTGGGAAAAATTAGGGCATACGGAATCGGTCACTCTTGCCAATTGGCCTAAATTTGATGAACAGCATTTAAAAGAAGATGCCTTCACTTACCCTATTTCTTTTAATGGTAAAATGCGTTTTACTCTTGAGCTTTCTGCTGATTTGAGCAAGGAAGACATAGAAAAAGAAGTCATGGCTTTTGAGAAGACCAAACAATATATGGAAGGCAAAAACCCCAAGCGTATTATCATAGTTCCGAAGAAAATCGTTAATATCGTAATATGATTTATGACATATCATAAATAAATATTAATGTTCAATTTGTCCCAAAAAAATTACTACTATGGAATGGACTAAAGAGATTAAAGACAAAATAGAGAAGTTAGACAGTAAGTACGCTTCTATAGGTCAAGATTTACCAGCTTATTTAGATGGTTTGCTGTATGCTAATCCTTTACATTATTGGGATTATACTTATGTGGATACTTTGTTGAGTCTTCAGCACCCCAAAACCGATTTTCCAGATGAACAGATATTTATCATTTATCATCAAATTACAGAGTTATACTTCAAGTTGGCCATGCTTGAGTTGGATCAAATAGCTCACAACGGCAAGTTAATGTCAGAAGATGGTCAAGATATGGGTTGGAATGATTCTCTATCGGTTGAGTTCTTTACAGAACGCCTAAAACGAATCAACAGTTATTTTGAAGTGCTAACATCTTCCTTTGATATCATGGTCAATGGTATGGAAAAAGAACAGTTTTTAAAGTTCAGATCGTCTTTATTGCCATCTAGTGGCTTTCAGTCTGCACAATACAGATTGATAGAAATTTCTTGTACACACCTTATTAATCTCACACACAAAGATGAAAGAGAAGGTTTGAGAGGCTCTAGTATTGATGATATGGCTCAGCACTTTTATTGGAAAGACGGTGCAATAGATATGAAAACTGGCAAAAAAACCTTGATGCTCGAAAATTTCGAAAAGAAATATATGGCGCAATTTATCGACAGAGCTCATGATTTTTCAGATAAAAACTTACTTGCAAAATATCAACAATTAAGTGTTGAAGACCAGCAAGACAAAGACTTGATACATCAATTACGTTTATTAGATTTGAATGTCAATGTGAATTGGCCATTGGTGCATTACAAATCAGCAGTTCGCTATTTGTCATCAAAAGACGGTGATGCTGATGCAACAGGCGGTACAAATTGGCAAAAATATTTGCCCCCTCGCTTTCAGAAGCGTATCTTCTTTCCAGAATTATGGACAAACGAGGAAATGGAAAATTGGGGCAGACAATGGGTGGTAAATGCCCTTAACGAAAGTTGATAGTATAGAATGAAAAAAAATAAATGGGGTAATGTAGTAGGCTTTTTGTTGTTGGCAATCTCCATTTCATTTACCTTTCCAAGTTGCAATTCTCAAGATAAAAAAAACCTTCCAGACCCCTGTGTAGTACTTTATGATATATGTACTGAAGACTATAAGGTACATAGGGGAGAATTAAAAAGTGGGCAAACTTTAGGAGCAGTACTTTATCTCAATCACATAGACCACGGCAGAATAGATCAAATAGTAAGAGCCTCTAAAGGAATTTTTGATTTCAGAAAAGCCAAAGCGGGAAAGAAGTTTACAGTTCTGTGTTCTAACGACAGTATTGAGAAAGCCCAATATTTCATTTATGAAATGTCTAGTATAGATTATGTCGTTTTTGACATAAGAGATACCATAGATGTATTTTTAGGCCAAAAAGAAGTTGAGGTAAAAACTCGTGAGGCCAGTGGTCAGATAGAATCTTCCTTGTGGAATTCACTAGTTGAAAACAAAATGAGTCCTGCTTTAGTTATGGAATTATCCTCCATTTACGCTTGGACCATAGACTTTTTTAGAATACAAAAAGGCGATTATTTCAAGGTAGTTTATGAAGAAAAATACGTTGAAGGAGAATTCATAGGCATAGGGCGAGTATATGCTGCATTGTTCAATCATGCCAATGAAGATTTTTATGCCTTTTACTTTGAAGAAGAAGAAAACTATGGCGATTATTTCGATGATGAAGGTGCTGCTTTAAGAAAGGCCTTTTTAAGAGCACCATTAAATTACTCTCGTATCAGTTCGAGTTTTAGTAAGCGAAGAAAGCACCCTGTAACAGGTCGTATAAAAGCCCATTTGGGTACTGATTATGCTGCACCGACAGGCACACCTATTTTATCGACTGCCAATGGTACCGTTACAGAGGCGAGGTACAAACGTAACAATGGCAATTACGTTAAGGTAAGACACAACAGTACTTACAGCACTCAATATTTACACATGTCCAAAATAAAATCAGGAATACGCCCTGGAGTTTATGTCAAGCAAGGAGAAGTCATTGGATATGTGGGAAGTACAGGCTTAGCAACAGGGCCTCATGTATGTTATCGTTTTTGGAAAAATGGTCGTCAGGTAGACCCTTACAAACAGAAGTTACCCCCGTCTAAGCCAGTTAAAAAAGAAAACTTAGAAGCCTACACCGTGCTAAAAGACAGCATGATGAATGTTATTCAATCAATACCAAGTAGTTTTTAGTCTACTGAAATCAGTATCTTTACCCTATGAGAGCTTTGCTAACATTAGTGATGGTATTGTGCTGGTGCAACTTATCGGCACAAGTATTTTTTACCCCAAATAAAGGACAATGGAATAAAGCTGTCAAAGCCAAAGTGAATTTAGCTAATGGGGCCATGTTCCTAGAAGATAAAGCCCTTACTTTTAATTTCATTGACGCTACTTATTTTAGCCATTCACACGATTACGATACTATGGTCGATAGTATTCAAGCTTATGCTTTCAAATGGCACTTCGTTAGAGCCAATACTCCCAAAATAAGCTTTGAAGAAGAAAGAGAAGGGGTGGTTAATTTTTTCAATGTTAAACCCTTAGTATCTGCAGTCAGAACTTATAAAAAAGTCAATTATAACAATTTGTATGACGGCATAGATTATAGCATTTATGAATATGCTGGAGGTCTAAAATACGATTGGATAGTTCAGCCTAATGCTGACCCTACAGACATTAAACTACGTCTTGAAGGAGTCAAAGATATACGTATTGAAGATGGTCGATTGGTATTGCGTACTGTTTTGAATGAAATTAGAGAAGAACGCCCCTATGCTTATCAGTGGCATAATGGCGAAAAAGTTGAGGTAGCTTGTCGTTTTGTATGGAAAAAACAACGCTTATCGTTTGAATTCCCAAAGGGTTATGATCGTAATAAGGAATTGATAATTGACCCTGAAATGATATTTTCTTCATACTCGGGTTCAGTAGCCAGTAACTTTGGATATACTGCTACCTATGACGACTACGGCTTTTTATATGCTGGAGGGACAGCATATAACATAGGTTATCCCATTACTGTTGGGGCATACCAAACAGCCTATAACGGTGGTGTTGTGGGTAATGATGTGGTGTTGAGTAAGTACGATACTACGGGTACATTTATGGTTTATTCTACCTATTTAGGAGGTTCTGGCGATGAGGTGCCTCATAGTCTTATTGTTTATGACGAAGAATTATTTGTTATGGGCACAACAGGTTCAGCAGATTTTCCTACTAGTGAGGGGGCTTTTGACAATACCTTCAATGGCGGACAGGCTCTGGCTGTCAATGGGGTAGGCATCAACTACACCAACGGTTGTGATATTTTTATCAGTCGTTTGAATGCAGAAGGGACAGACTTATTGTCTTCGACCTTTTTAGGGGGGACAGACAACGATGGTTTTAATAGCTCGGCTACTTTACGTTATAACTATGCCGACCAGATGCGAGGCGAAATAGACATTGATACTGATGGAAATTGTTACATCGCATCTTCAACTTTTTCTTCAGACTTTCCTATTGTCAATAGCTTAATTCAACCTGCTATCAATGGAGGTCAAGATGGTATAATAGTAAAACTAGATTTGGATTTGAGTGCCATTCAATGGAGTTCATATTTTGGTGGCAGTAGTGACGATGCCTTGTATTCTTTAGCCTTTGATTCCAATAACGATTTGTACGCTTGTGGAGGCACATCGTCTGATAATTTAGCGACTACCAATGGGGCTTATGCACCAGATTATTTAGGAGGTTCAGTAGATGCTTTTGTATCTCATTTTTCTAAAGATGGCCAGACACTTTTGAGCTCTACCTATTACGGTTCTGACCAATACGACCAGTCCTATTTTATTGAATTGGATAAGTTGGATCAAGTGTATTTGTTTGGACAAAGTTTAGCACCTGACAACACTTTGATATTTAATGCGGTATTTTCTCAGCCTAACAGTGGGCAGTTTGTAAGTAAGCTAAATTCAGAACTTAACACCTTAGATTTCTCTACTGTTTTTGGTTCTGGAAGTGGAGGAATAGACATTTCTCCTACGGCTTTTTTGGTCGATGCTTGTAATAGGATTTATTGCTCGGGTTGGGGAGGCACTACCAACGATTCCATACATTTAGGACCTGGTGGTAGCACTTCCGGTTTGGTGACTACTTTTGATGCTTTTCAAGACGAAACGGACGGTAGTGATTTCTACCTCATTATTTTTGAGGACGATGCTAACACCTTGTCTTTCGCTTCCTTTTTTGGAGGAGATCAAGCTGCCGAACACGTAGATGGTGGAACCAGTCGTTTTGATAAAAAAGGCATCGTTTATCAGTCCGTTTGTGCGGGTTGTGGGGGTTTTTCTGATTTCCCTACCACTGACAATGCTGTATCCAATACCAATGGGGCGAGTTGTAATAATGCAGTCTTTAAGTTTGATCCAGACTTCCCTTTGACTGTTGCTAATTTCAATGCTCCAGAATTGACTTGCGATTGGACAGTAGTTTTTGAAAATCTGAGTTTAGGAGAAAACAACTCCTACTATTGGGATTTTGGAGATGGCACAACTTCTACCGAAATGACACCCACTCATACCTTTTCGGCGGTAGGAAACTATGAAGTCTTACTCGTTACTAACGACCCCACCTCCTGCAATTTGGTGGATAGCATCATCAAGAATATCACCATAGACGACAATAAATACCAAGAATTGGATAGCTTATTTATCTGTGAAGGCGATAGCGTACTTTTACAAGGAACTGAAATGGACGGATTTACCTATCAATGGTCGCCCAATGTTGCTATAGCTAATCCTTCAGAATCTAGCACTTATGCCTCGCCTACAGATTCTATGTTTTATTATTTCATAGGTCAGTCCGATAATTGCTTCGATACACTCAGTCAGTATGTAGCAGTTAGGAAAGTGCCTTTGGATTATTCTGCAAACTCAGAAATATGCGGTTTGCCCATTGTCTTGAGGGTAGAAACCAGCGATTCAGCACAAATTATATGGACAACAGCTTTGGGAAGTTCTTCACCTGTGGAGCAAGATACTTTAGTGGTTTCTACTGTTGGCACATACTACATGGAAGTAAGGCAATTTGGGTGCAGTGAAACAGGAAGAATAGATGTGGCCTTGGGCGAAGCATGTTGTAGCGAGGAAAATATCCTTATTCCCAATGCTTTTACTCCTAATGGCGATTTGTTGAATGAAAAATTCCGAATAAAAGATGAATTGAATATCGTTCAAGATTTTGAGCTCAATATATTCAACCGATGGGGACAAAAAGTCTTTTACACTCAAGATAAAAAAGAGCCTTGGGACGGCTACTTTAAAGGGGAGTTACAACCTTCTTCTGTTTTCGATTACCACCTCAATATAGGCTGTATAGGTGGGCAAAAGTCCTTTTTCAAAAAAGGTAATATTAGCTTGATACGATGAAGAAATTAGTCCTCATATTTCTTTGTGTAGGCACTACTTTAATGGGGCAAGATGTACATTTTAGCCAATGGTACAATAACCCTTTGTTTAGCAATCCCGCTTTGACAGCTGACTTCGATGGAGACTATCGTATTACGGCCCATCAGCGTGAGCAATGGGCGAGTGTAAGTGTTCCGTTCAGTACAACTTCGGTGGGCTTGGAAATGCCCATAGAAAATTGGGGTTTAGGGCTTCAGTTTCTTCGTGACCAATCGGGGAGTTCTCGCTTGTCACTCACACAATTTAACCTTTTCCTTTCTCGTTCTTTACAAGATTGGCAATTGGGGGTTCAGTTGGGCTTTGCACAACGCCGTATTGACTACTCCGATTTGATATTTATCGATGATGGCGAATCCATCAGTACAGAAACTAAGAATTACATGGACATAGGAATGGGCATCAATAGAACTTTCAGTTTTGTTTCTAGTGAATTGAAAGTCGCTTATGCTTTGTTTCACGTCAATAGTCCAAACCGTTCATTTATATCATCGGATGATAAGTTAGCTGTTCGCCATCAATTTTCCAGCAGTTTAGATTACGATTTGAATGAAAAATGGCAGCTCAGCCCATCCATTCATTATACCAGCCAACAAAACCAAAGGGAGTTTATGCTAGGCTCACAGATTAGTTTTGATATCAGCGAATACTACTACAAATACATAGTCCTTGAGCTAGGTAGTTATTACCGTTTTGGAGATGCCTTGACGTCTTTAATTGGCATACAGTTTGAGCAATCGCAGGTGGCATTTAGTTACGATTGGAACACCTCCGACTTAGTCCCAGCTAGTAATTATTTGGGTGCTTGGGAATTGTCATTTGCTCACATTATACAGTCCAAAGTATTATCCAAGCCCAAGTACAAAACCTGCCCTGCCTTCTTATGAAAAAATATATCCTAACATACCTTTTAGTCTTCTTGACTAGCTTATCTTTTGCTCAGAAAAAAGAAGAAATTGATGCCGAAGCTGATTTTTATTACAACACCCAAGATTACTTTTCAGCCGTTTATTTCTACGAACTCTCTTTCCAAAAGGACAGTACATCTTTTAGCGATTGGTATCCTTTGGCAGAAAGTTACCGACAAACCAATCAGTATAGTAAAGGGATTATGGCTTATGAAAAAGTCCTTGAAAGTAAGCAAGTATCCCTTTATCCCAACACCTTATTGTGGTTAGGCGTTTTGCACAAAAACCTTGCTCAGTACGAGGAAGCCTCCAGCTATTTAAAACAATTTTTAGATGAAAGTTTACGCCCTTCAGATTATTGGTATAGAAAGGCTATGATGGAATGGAAAGGCGCTCAGATGGCATTGACTATGAAAGAGCGTGAAGATGTTCAAGTCCAAGTTATGGGCGAGCACATTAACTCTAGCTATTCCGATTTTGCACCTTTTCCTTTGGGCGATACCAGCTTATATTTTACTTCTATGGTAGCTGATGACGGTTTGGCTGAGGAGTTATATATCGGTCACCGTTCTCAATTGATGCGTTCTAGAGATGGGGCTGCTGCCGATTTATACAAGTTATTCAATGACAAAAACTACCATATGGCCAACATTACCTTCAGTCCTTTGGGTCAGGAGGCCTATTTTACCAAGTGCAAAAATCAGAAAGGCGAGATGGTCTGTCAGATTTATAGCAGTCAGTACCGCGATGGCTTGTGGTCTGTGCCTCAACTTATGGACCAACGCTTTAATGTTCCTTACAGCAACAACACTCATCCGCAATGGGCTTTGTGGAATGGAGTAGAAGGCTTGTTTATAGCTTCCAATAGGGTGGGTGGATTTGGCGATTTAGACATTTGGTTTGTGCCTATGACAGGACAAGCTCAAAATCTAGGAAACGGCATCAATACAACTGGCAAAGAAGTGACTCCCTTTTATCATTCGGTAGAAAAGGTCTTGTATTTCAGTTCAGATTTTCACCCCGGCATAGGAGGCTTTGATATTTTCAAATCGCTATGGAATGAACAATGGGGTTTAGTAGAAAATGTAGGACAACCCCTCAATAGCAGTGCCAACGATTTGTATTATGTTGCCTTGATAGACAGTTTTCATTTGGGCTTTTTATCTTCTAATAGGTTAGGCTCTCAGATTATTAGCCAAGAAAGCTGTTGCAACGATATTTACAGTTTTGTAAAAACGGTGGAGTGTGTTTGTGTTGAGGTGGATAGCTTAGCCTCCGCTATGCAATTGAACTTACCTTTGAGTTTGTATTTTCATAACGACGAGCCTAATCCTAGCACAAGGGATAGTATTACTACCTTAACTTATACCGATGCCTACAATTCTTTTATGGCACAAAAAGAGGAATACGTCAAGCGTTTTTCTTCGGTAATTTCAGGTAAAGCTAGAAATACTACTGAACGTCAGATGCGTGATTTCTTCGAACAAACCGTTTATGAAGGTCATGAGCAATTGCTACAATTTGCCGAGCAGTTAGAAAGGGCATTGTCTTTGGAGGCTAAAGTCGAGATAAAACTCAAAGGCTATACCTCACCCTTAACGGCTTCCGACTACAACAACCTATTGGCAAAACGCCGTATTTCTAGCGTAGAAAACTTCCTTATGCAATACAATGATGGGGCGCTCTTGGCTTACCTTCAAAAGGGACATTTACAGATTAGTGAACTCCCTTTAGGAGAAACCCAAGTTAGTATAGGCGTGAGTGACAACCCTAAGGACAGAAGGAACTCGGTGTACAGCATAAAAGCGGCTCGTGAAAGACGGATAGAAATCGTGTCAGTTTTAGTAGAATTTAATTGAATATCTAGTTAATTTACCAATGTATTTACCTACTTTTGTGGCGAATTAGCAGTTGTATATCAATGAAACCAACACTATTAATTTTAGCAGCAGGAATGGGTAGCCGTTACGGTGGACTCAAACAAATCGATGGTATAGGACCCAATGAAGAACCCATTATAGAATACTCTATTTATGACGCCATTCAGTCGGGTTTTGGCAAGATAGTTTTTGTCATTCGCCAAGAGTTTGATGAAGCTTTTCGCTCTCGTTTTTCTAAGTTTGAGGATAGGATAGACATAGCCTATGCCTATCAGCCTGTGCAAGTAGAATTAGAGGGGGTAGATTTGGTAGAAAGACAAAAACCGTGGGGCACTTCTCACGCTGTTTTGGTGGCTCAAAAATTTATCAATGAGCCTTTTGCGGTGATTAATGCCGATGATTATTACGGTAACAATTCCTTTAAGATAATGGTGGACTTTTTACAAAACGACTGTTCGCCTTCTGTCATGTCTATGTTGGGCTATGTTTTGGACAACACCCTATCGGAGCACGGCACAGTGAATAGGGGAGTTTGCGAAGTCAATGAAAGTGGTCACCTTATAGAAGTCATTGAGCGTACCAAGATTGCCAAAGTGGACGGTAAAGTAGAATATAATGTAGGCAAAGATGGTGGCGCAGAGCTTAACCCTAAAGCCAGTGTATCTATGAATTATTGGGGTTTTCACCCTTCCATTTTTGCTGAGATAGAACAAGGACTTCATGCCTTTATGAAGGCCAATGCTCAAGACCCTAAGGCAGAGTACTACATTCCGAATATTGTTACCGATAAAATTAATGATGGGACTATGGTGGTTAAGGTTATTCCTACTACCGATACTTGGTTTGGAGTAACTTACAAAGAAGATAAGCCTATGGCAGTGGCGGCTATTGCCGAACAAATTGAGAAAGGCGTTTATCCTACACCTTTGTGGGGCTAAACACTTCTCTTAAACTACCTTTTACTCTTCTTCAATAATTTCTCATGTTGCAGTGTATTACTACGCTCGTCTAACTTGGGTCCAACACATAAATAAACGCATCCTTTTGACAAAGCACCATTAGCCATTAAATTATTGTCTTGATACATAGAATGTCTATCAATACAAAAGCGAAATAAAAAGTATGGAAATGGATAAAAGGTTAAATAGTACATTGGGCTTTAAGTTGTGATACAAATCTAGCAAATTTTAATCACTTTTTGCCTCTACCCAATCGCCATAAGATTTAATGAGGTCTATAAGGGCATCTACGGCTTGTTCTTCTGGAATGTTGCGTTGTACTACTTCTCTTTCTTTGTAGAGTGTTATTTTTCCTACGCCTGTGCCAACATAGCCGTAGTCGGCATCTGCCATCTCTCCCGGTCCGTTAACAATACAGCCCATAATACCAATTTTTACCCCTTTGAGGTGGTTGGTCTTGGCTCTAATCTTGGCTGTCGTTTCTTGCAGGTCGAATAGGGTACGTCCACAGGAAGGGCAAGAGATGTATTCTGTTTTTGAGATACGTGTTCGTGTGGCTTGTAGTATGCCAAAAGCGGTTTGGTTGATATTCTGGTCGCTACCACAATTTTCGGCAGTAATAAAAATACCATCGCCTAGACCGTCTAACAAAAGAGCTCCCATATCGGTGGCACTTTGCAGTTGTAATTTTTCTTCAGAAAGTCCTCCGTAAGCACGACCAATAATGACGGGCACTTGACAATCGGCATTCATCAACTGCATAAACAAACGCCTTTGCTCTGCCATACCGTGGGCATTCCAAGTATCAATGAGTAATACGGCAGTCGGGTCTGCTTTGAGTTGGCTAATCAGTTCGGTATTAAGGTCTTTCAAACAGGCGTAAACCACATTCATCTGCTCAGAAAAAACACCCCCCTCAAGGTAGTTCTTACTAGTCAGAAAGGGATAGACTCTTTCCTTATCTTTATTCTTGAGCCAAGTGTCGTGATGGTAAATGACGCCTAAAGTCCCTGGTATGTCAAAGTCAATTTCTGCACTTCCCAAAAAGACGTAGTCGCATGCCATATCACCAATGTTCCACTTATCTGTGGGTACCGAATAACGATAACCCAAGGCAAAGAAACTGGCTGGTGTAATGTTTTTCTTCAATGAAAAGTCTGCCATCACAATAGGAACTTGCTTGTCGCCAATGTTAAGTACGGAGCTGCTTTTTCTTCTTTGGTAGTTGTAGCTATCAATGGAGTTTTGCTCTACCTCAGCAATAGCTTGATGCTTTATTCTATCTTGGTAACGGTCCACCAAATCACGAGCTACTGGAATTTCGTATTCGGGTTCTTCAGTGAGGGATACCCTAACGGTATCACCTATGCCATCTTCTAAGAGTGTGCCTATGCCTACGGCAGATTTTATACGTCCGTCTTCGCCTTCTCCAGCTTCTGTTACGCCCAAATGTAAAGGGTAATTCATACCGTCTTCTTTCATCTTCTTAATGAGCAAACGATAGGCTTGAACCATTACTTGGGTGTTACTGGCTTTCATAGACAAGATGATATTGTGAAAATCTTCTTCTCTACAAATACGTAAAAACTCTAAGGCAGATTCTACCATACCTAGAGGGGTATCGCCATAACGGCTGAGTATTCTATCCGACAGCGAACCGTGATTGGTGCCTATTCGCATGGCAGTACCTTCTTCTTTGCAGATACGTACTAAGGGCACAAAGCGTTCTTTGATACGTTCCAATTCTTGTTGGTAGGTATCGTCGGTATATTCTATTTCTTCAAACTTTTTCTTATCTGCATAGTTACCTGGGTTTACCCTTACTTTTTCTACAATACGTGCAGCTATTTCGGCAGCATTGGGCGTGAAGTGTATATCGGCAACCAAGGGGGTATCGTAACCTCTTGCCCTCAACTCGTCTTTTATGTTTTGTAGGTTTTCGGCATCTTTCTTGCTCGGTGCAGTGATACGTACAATTTCACAACCCGCCTCTATCATACGGATACTTTGTTCTACTGTAGCCTGTGTGTCCATCGTGTCTGTAGTAGTCATGGATTGTACACGTATAGGGTTGTCTCCACCAACACCTACTTTACCCACCATAACTTCTCTGGTACGAAAACGGGAATATTCTACTAAACTATTACAATAGGAATGTTTATTCATCGAAACAAAAATATCAAAAAAGACTAAGGATAATTTTAATATTTATTAAATATAATTTTTTCCGTTTGCAAAGAGTTGTCAGTCTTTAATTTGATGAAGTAAATACCGTCGGAAAAGCCGCTTAAATCAATATCTGTTTCTGCCTCAAACCATTGTTTTTGTAGAAGTAATTGACCTTTAACATCAAGCAGTTGTAAGTTTTTCTCCCCATTAGTTGCTATTGATTTTATGTGGACTAGTCCATTGGTTTGCGTAGGATATACTTCAAACTTATCGAAAGATTGCTCATCTACAGACGTTGCGTTTTGTACTCTAAAAGAATGTACAATTCGAGAGCCAAAATCTTTGTGGAAGGTTCTGAAAATAGAAATGGTATCGTAATACATGAAGTTGATGAACCCTGTTCCATCTGGCTGACCCACATTGTCCCAATACCAAAAGTCTAAGCCATCACCTCCTGTATCTTCAAGAGTGAAAGTGAAACAGCCATTACTTAAAATTATAGTATCGGTATATAGCGTATTACTAGCAAAGTTGCCATTGGAGTACACAATTTCACCTTGGCTATTTTCTATTTTCCACGAATTTTGACTCCCATAGTTGTTCGTCTTCAAACGCACCAAAAATTGATTTTTATAAACAGGAACTTCCTCAAAATCTGATGATATAAAGTCGTTATCGCTGTGCATATCGATAGTTCCATTTGGATTAGATATTGTTACCTCAAAGGTGTTTTGGCTACCATCGTTGATCATTTCACTAAGGGTAACTTCTTCCTCTTGCATGAATTTGAGGTTACCCGTCCATTGTTGTGTTTGCATAGTCCCACCCTTTACACCATATTCAATAGTCAATGCGGTTAATTCTTGAGTACCAGAATTCCTAATCTTTATGACAGGATTCGAACATACGGGATTTAGCCTAGAGTATTGGTCCTTTAATGAAGGTCTAATAATATCTATGACTTCAGCATCTAATTCAAAGTTAGGTTCTTTGTATTGGAAGAAATGAACGGCACAGGAGTATGAAGCATCTCCGTTAGGATTGTAGCTGCTAAAGTTAATATCCACTACAGCGGAATCACCTGCTGCGACATAAGGTGTTATCTCGTGATTAAAGATTGGTACAGCTTCACCCGGACACCAATTGGCACGGTCAAAAATCCAAGTACCCCCTTGAGGCCAAATGGCATTGAAACCACAATCGTCTTTCCAGATGGTTTCTCCCCCTACTACCGAACCGTTTACTTTAGCAGTATAATTGACGTTAGGAGTGAATTCGCCTGCTTGTCCGTGACCTGATGGCACGAATTGTAATTTAAAGTCAGAGGCATATTGAGAAGTAGAGACTTTGACTTCTGGCATTTGTTGGCTTTCAAAATTGGCTGAATTAGTATAGCCATAGCCTGCAGCTCCATTTTTATATACGTTGCTTAGACTTATCGGCATTCTTGGGGGTGTACCCTCAATGAATTCAAATTTGAGAGTAACACTAAAGCCACTACTCCAACCCGAATAAAAAGCATCTATTTCGACAGAATCTTTGAGTAGGTGTTGGAAGTCCGTCACATCGTAGGTGAAACGGTGTTTCCAATTTTCATCGTATCCATTGGTGCCATAACTGCCATTGGCAGGGTTCATATAGGTGCCATAAGGAGTAATGGCTCTACCGAGTTCAAAGTCTTCTATAATTTCATAGACGTTGTAGGTGTCGGTATTGCTCAAATACAAAGTGGTATCGGCAGCTACCCAAACGGAATCAATAACTGCTCCAGCACTATCATAAGTCATGTTGTAGTAGTTGGCAGCATAGACGTATTGAGTGTCAGTTGCTAAATAAGGGTCATAAACATCTTGATACCATACCAATACTAGCGTATCATTGGCGATAGCCGTATCTCCACTTATGCTGTCCCAAGTACTTACATAAGTAGGGCTGTAGCTGAATTGTATAGTGTCTGGACTAGAGCCATCTAAGCTATAGCTAGGGGCTAAAACAAGGTTAGAGTCTAGTTTATTAGTTCTATTTCTAAGAAGGATATGTACGTCATAATCCCAACCGCTACATCCTGTTGAGGCACAACCCATATCGAAGTGCATCAACACTTTTCGGAACGAACCCTCTGTTGGGAATTCACCCCATTTTTTATAATGGCCATACCAAGTCATATCGACATTATCATGTACTTGAACTGTAGTCGTATCGCCACTTTCAGCAAAAACCATGCTAATACTTAGGCAAAGGATAAAAAATAATCGTATCATTTTTTTTAAAGAGTTTATAACTTCGAATATAATAAGAAAAAAAAAATTAAGATAAGTTTTGATAGTCTTGCAAACGCTTGTAAAGCCCTCCTTTTTGGATAAGCTCTTGGTTGCTTCCTTGCTCAACAATTCTCCCTTCTTTCATAACCAATATATTATCGGCATTCTGAATGGTAGAAAGTCGGTGGGCAATGACTAAAGAGGTTCTGTTTTTCATGAGTTGCCCCAAGGCTTCTTGTACCAATTTTTCAGACTGGGTGTCTAGAGATGAGGTCGCTTCATCTAATATGAGTATTGGAGGGTTTTTATAAATAGCTCTGGCAATACTTAGACGTTGCTTTTGTCCACCAGATAATTTACTGCCTCCCTCGCCAACATTACTGTCATAGCCTTCAGCCATCTCCATCACAAAATCGTGAGCATTGGCGGCTTTAGCAGCGGCAATAACATCGTCCATATTGGCGTCTTCATGGCCTAAAGTGATGTTATTAAATACACTATCATTGAACAGTATAGAGTCTTGAGAAACAATCCCCATCAGTCCTCTCAAGTTAGCAAGTTTAAAGTCTTTAATATTGACACCATCAATAGTAATTTCTCCCTTTTCAATATCGTAAAAACGAGCCAATAAATCGGCAATAGTAGATTTACCGCTTCCAGATTCTCCCACTAAAGCGATGGTTTGTCCTACCTTTATGTCGAAACTGATGTTCTTCAAAACAGCTTGAGTGTCGTACTGAAAGCTAACATTATTAAAACTCAACTGCTGACTAAAGCCTTTACATTTAGGAACCTTAGGGTCTTTTATGCTGTTTTCCGTTTCTAAAATATCCATTACCCTTTGAGATGAAGCACTTCCTTTTTGCAGATAGTAAAAGGCCGTAGTAAAGGATTTGGCAGGAGGTATGATTTGAGAAAAAATAGCGATGTAGCCAATAAATGCCTCTGGCGATAGACTATTTTCGCTACCCAAAACCAACTTACCACCAAACCACATTACGCAAACTAGTACTATTGTACTTAAAAATTCACTCATAGGAGATGACAAATCTTTTTTGCGTAAAAGCTTAGTCATAGTTTTACGATATTCATCGCTATTTTTTTCAAATTGGGATTGTATGATATGTTCAGCTCTGAAGGCTTTTATTATACGTAATCCACCAATGTTTTCTTCAATATTTGACAATATTTCTCCCATCTTACTTTGCCCTTCCTCAGATGATTTTTTAAGACTTTTGCCAATACGAGCAATGAGAAATCCAGCAATAGGAAATAAGACAATAACAAAGACGGTTAGCTCAGGACTAATAAAAACTAAACTGGCTAAGAAGATGATGATATTAAGTGGATCTTTGAAAATCATTTCTAAAGAACTCATAATGGACCATTCTATCTCCACGAGGTCTGTAGTCATACGTGCAATGATATCGCCTTTTCTCTTTTCGGTATAATAGCCAAGGGGCAAATGGAGTACCTTTTTGTGCAAAGCATTTCTCATATCTCTCACCACACCATTGCGTATTGGCGTAAGAAAAAATAAGGCTAAGTATCGGAACAGATTTCTAAATAAAAACATAACCAATACTAGACCACATATAAAAAGTAAGGCGTCAATTTGCCCTCGTGTTTCTATGATTTGTGTAATTTGAAAGTAGAAATTTTCTGTAATAGATGTTGTGCTAAAGGTTAAAGGCGGTGCTTGGTAAACCTTTTCTTGAGTGCCAAATAATAGACCTAAGAAAGGAATAATCATCGTTATTGAAACCAAGGAAAAGAGTACCGTAAGGATATTAAACACAATATTGAATACAGCATATATCCAGTAAGGTTTAGCAAATCGTAACACCCTTAAAAAATCCTTCATAGTGCAAATGTATTTAAATTGCTCTTTTTAAGGTTCTAAAAATTTATCTTTGTTCTATGGAAAGTACAAGACAGAAGAAAGTTTCTAGGCAGTTGTTGAAGGATTTGTCAGAAATATTACAACTCAAAGGACGAGACTTAATCGGCACTTCTTTAGTGTCCGTTACGGTGGTTAGAATTTCGCCTGATTTATCAATCGCTAGAGTATACATCAGTGTTTTTGGCACAGAAGACAAAGAGGCTTTATTGACTAAAATGAATCAGCAATCTTATGCTATTCGCAAAAAATTAGGGGAACGCATACGCAACCAAATGCGTAAAGTACCCGAACTGAAGTTTTTCCTTGACGATTCTGTCGATTACTCCCAACAAATAGAAGATTTATTAAAGTAAGATTGAAAGTCGCCTTTTATATCGCTAAGCGTTATTTGTTCTCTAAAAAGTCCAAAAATGTCGTTCATTATGTGAGCTTAGCTTCTATGATTGGCGTAGGCATTGGTACTGCTGCTTTGATTCTTGTACTATCGGTATTCAACGGTTTTGAAAAACTTATTTTGTCGCTATACAATTCTTTTGATCCACCCATCAAAGTGAGTGTTCTCGATGGCAAAGTGTCGGACTTTCAAGAGGCTAAAAATTACCTCGACGATAAGGCTATCTTATATTCTGAGGTTTTGGAAGAAGAGGTCTTGTTGCGCTATCAAGACAAAGAATACATCGCTACTCTTAAAGGAGTTGATGCTAATTTCAAAGCCATTAATGCTGTGGATAGTATGCTCATTGCTGGTGATTATTTAGACATTTATTCAGCTAAACATACGGCAGTGGTGGGTCAAGGGGTGGCTTACTACCTTTCTATGAACATTGGAAATATATTTGACCAACTGCAAGTCTATATACCAGACAGAGAAAAGAAGAACTTGTTAAGACCAGAAAACTCCTTCATTCAAAAAAGTATTCTGCCAGTAGGCGTTTTTGCTATACAATCCGATTTTGATGCTGAATACGTATTAACCAATATTGCTTTTGTTAGAGAAGTGCTAAACAGAGATAGCTTGTCTTCTTCCTCTTTAGAAATACGTTGTACTGATGCCGATATATCCACGATACAGACCGATTTACAAGATATATTAGGCGAGTCGTTTAGCGTTAAGAGTAAATACCAGCAACATGCTTTTTTATATAAGATATTAAACTCTGAAAAATTAGCGGTATTTATCATTTTGAGTTTTATACTTATCATAGCGACCTTTAATATTATAGGAGCTTTAACAATGCTAATGATAGAAAAGAAGAACGATATAAAACTGCTTTTTCACCTTGGTGCATCGCCTCAACTGGTTAAGCGTATCTTTTTCTTCGAAGGGCTTTTAACGACTGCTGTTGGGGCAATTACAGGTTTAATATTGGGTGTTTTCATCGTTTGGCTACAAATTCAGTTCGGACTAATAAAAATGGGAAACGGCTCTTTTGTAGTCGATAGTTATCCTGTTGTTATAGAATCTTTAGACATATTGTTAGTGCTTATAACAGTCTTTGGAATTGGCTGTGTAGCTAGTCTAATACCAGCTAGGCAGTTGGTCAAACGCTATTTCTAAACCGTTTTAGATGAAGGTTCAATCAGACGATTTAACTCTTTCAGTTCAGATTTGCTCAAATCACGATGCTCACCCACTTTCAAATCGAGGTGAATATTCATTATACGAATACGCTTGAGTCTGACTACATGATAACCTAAGTATTCACACATTCGGCGAATTTGTCGGTTCAATCCTTGAGTCAGAATAATTTTAAAACGGTAATCCCCTATTTTTTTGACTTTACAAGGGCGAGTAATGGTGTCCAAAATAGGAATACCTTGACTCATCTTGCTCACAAAGTCAGCATCAATTTTTTTATTCACATGCACAATGTATTCCTTTTCGTGGTTGTTTCTGGCTCTTAGTATTTTGTTTACGATATCTCCATCATTAGTTAAAAGTATAAGCCCTTCACTTGCTTTGTCTAGTCTGCCAATGGGAAAAATACGTTTGGGATAGTTGAGGTAGTCTATGATGTTATCTTTTTCTACTCTAGTATCAGTAGTGCATACAATGCCCGTAGGTTTATTTAGGGCAATATAGACCGCTGCTTCTTCCGACTTACTTACCGCCTTGCCATCAACACACACCTTGTCTCCTTCTACTATTTTAGTTCCCATAAGTGGCACTTCACCATTGATGGTCACTCGTCCTTGTTCTATAAGTTTATCGGCAGCTCGTCTAGAACAATACCCTACTTCACTTAAATATTTATTGATACGTGTTTCTTTCATTTAAGCAAATTCATATTCTCCAAATGTACGTTCTATTTCGCTAAGAATCTCAAAAAGTTCTTCTGGCTGTTGTGCCGTCACTAATCGCATTCTGTATTCTTTAAAATTTGGAATATGCTTAAAATAATTGGTGTAGTGTCGTCTTGTTTCTACAACACCTAAGATTGGACCTTTCCATTTTAAGGAAAATTCCAAATGCTCTTTACATACCTCTATGCGTTCTTTCATAGTAGGCTTAGGTAGTTCATGTCCTGTTTTTAGAAAGTGTTTTATTTCATTGAATATCCAAGGGTAACCAATGGCAGCACGACCTATCATAATGCCATCAACACCGTATTTATCACGTTTTAGTTGAGCAGTCTGTGGGCTATCCACATCGCCATTTCCAAAAACAGGAATGTGCATGCATGGGTTGTTTTTGACATCGGCAATAAGACTCCAATCGGCTTCTCCCTTATACATTTGTTTTCGAGTACGACCGTGTATAGCGATAGCTTTGATGCCAACATCTTGCAGTCGTTCAGCAATTTCAACGATGTGTTTGCTATTATCGTCCCAGCCCAATCGTGTTTTTACGGTTACTGGCAAATGAGTGGAATTGACAATCTCTTTGGTCATGGATACCATCTTAGGGATATCTTTGAGTATGCCCGAACCAGCTCCTTTGCAGGTTACTTTTTTAACGGGGCAACCGTAATTGATGTCTATGAAGTCAGGATTTACCTTCTCACATATTTTGGTGGTTTGCTTCATGGACTCTATATCGTGTCCAAAAATTTGAATGGCTAGTGGGCGTTCGTAATCGAAGAAATCTAATTTTTGAGTACTCTTTACCGCATCTCGTATTAGACCTTCTGAAGAGATGAACTCCGTGTACATAACATCGGCTCCGTGGCGTTTGCACAATGCACGAAATGGCGGGTCACTGACATCTTCCATAGGGGCTAATAGCAATGGAAACTCACCTAAATCGATATTACCTATCTTTACACTCATTTTTGCAAAATTAACTAATTTATTATTCGATATGAATCTTAAAGGCATTTATCAAGATTATGCACCCATAAAGCAAGTCTTTATCTTATTGATGTTGCTATTTGTGAGTTTTATTGTCTTCAACGCTTTAGGTATGATAGGTGTTAGCCTCATTGATGCACCTTCTCTAAGTGATTTTGAGAATAAAGCTACCATACAATCCTTGAAGTTTTTACAAGCGTTTAGCTCTATTGGAATATTCATTGTACCCCCTTTTTTATTTGCCTACCTGACGTCTAAGTCACTAAATTTTAACGCAGTGAGTCGTCAGCAATTTTTGTTGACTGTAGCTATTATGTGCTTTGCTTTCCCTTTGATTAATGCCTTAGCTTTATGGAATGAAGGTTTGCATTTACCATCTTTTTTGCCTCGCCTAGAAGACTGGATACGTTCGGCAGAAAGTCAGGCTATGCAGATAACGGAGGCCTTTTTAAAGGTTGATCATTGGTCGGGATTATTGCTCAATATCCTAATTATTGGTGTTATTCCAGCACTTGGCGAGGAGTTATTATTTAGGGGAGTCATACAGAAAGAGTTGTTTTCTAGAAATGGCAAAATACACTTGAGCATTTGGATAACAGCTTTTTTATTTAGTGCTATGCACTTGCAATTTTTAGGCTTTATACCTCGCTTTCTAATCGGTGGCTTGTTGGGTTATTTGTTTTATTGGAGTGGTTCAATATGGTTACCTATTTTGGCGCATTTTGTCAATAATGCAGGAGCAGTTATCTTGAGTTACTTCATTAACCAACAAAGCATCTCCAAAGAGGTTGAGCATCTAGGGGCTGAAGATGGTCAATTATCTATGCTTGTCATCGCTTTATTGGGGCTGCTCATGTTGCTGTATTTGCTCAAGACGATTTCTAAACCACAATCGATCTAAAAAAAAAGACCCGTAAAAACGGGTCTTTAACTTTAAAATATTGAACAATTCTTACTGAACTTTCTTCCTTGTAGAATAGTTAATCTTGAGTGCATTGGCTTTACGAAGCTCTTGCTTGACGTCAGTTACAATACCCATTTTGGTATTTTGGTCAGCCTTTATAGAAGTGGTCATAAACGGCACTTCTTTTTCGTCACGAGAAGTACGCTCGGCAGTAATGTACTGTGGAATATCATCTACAGTAGCAAAGGCATCGTTGAGCTGAATACGGGCTTTAGTACCATAAGTGCCTTGCATTCTCTCCACTGGACTTCCAATGTAGATATAGCTTACTAAAGATTTCTTTTCAAGCTTTTGAATTTCTGTCGCTTGTGGTAAACTTTGTTGTACCATAATGGTGGTTTCACGCATAACGGTTGTTACCATAAAGAAAAACAACAGCATAAATACGATATCGGGTAGCGATGCTGTCGATATTCCTGGCGTATCCTTTTTCGAATCTTTTCTGAATTTAGACATAATTAGTTTCCTATATTTTTGGGTTCTGCTTCGGAGATTTTTTGAGGGTATTCCTTTCTTATCTCTTTCTGCTGTGTCTTGTTCAAATCAGCATACATCATGCCAAAACGTTGCATAGCCTTAGCGTCTCTGAGCTCTCTATAAGCAGCCGCCAATTCGTTTTGCACTTGAATGTAGGTTTCGTAAGATGTTCCTCTATCGTTCTGCAATGAGATAATGGCTTTTTGTGGGTTGTCCGATGACTCGGGATTACGACCATTATTATTGATAAAAGCTTTAGCACCTGCACGAAGTTGTGTGATATCCATAAACTCGTTTTCTACCAATAATTGGTTATTGGAGTTTATCAGTACCACATAGATGTTTTTGGCTTTGATTTGAGAATCATCTTGAATAACATCTTCTTCAGGCATAGGAGGCAGTTTACGCGCCAAACCGGTATCCACATCCATAGTAGTAGTTACTAGGAAGAAGATAAGCAGTAAGAAGGCGATATCTGCCATAGAGCCTGCATTGATTTCCGATGCACCTTTTGCTCTTCTTGCCATAATTTACTTTTTAAATAGTTTACCTAACTCAGCATAAAGAACGGCTAGAATAGCACCAATAGAAAGTATGTAGAAGGTAATTAAACCCATACCTACTCTTTTAGTGGAGGCTTCTGTCATTCCAAACTTTTCAGAACCAGGGAAAGTCATTAAATCTCCTGATGCGATGATGTAAGATACAACCGCTATAAGCAGCAATCCACCAACACCCATCAACGCTGTTTTGCCTTTTGAAGGATTCTTAGCCAAGAACATCAAAGGATAGATAACGGCTGCTAGGGCAGCAACACCTATCATAATGTAGGTTAGAATCAGTCCGGCATTGATTAGAAAATCCGACATGCTTATTTAATTTTGTTTTTTACTAAAATGTCTACAAAGGAGATAGAAGCATCTTCCATAGTATTTACGATGCTATCAATTTTTGCAACGATATAGTTGTAAAAGATTTGTAATATCATCGCTACGATGAGGCCGAATACAGTAGTTAAAAGTGCTACTTTAATACCTCCTGCAACTAGTGATGGAGAAATGTCTCCTGCCGCCTCAATAGCGTCAAAAGCACCAATCATACCAATTACAGTACCCATGAAACCAAGCATTGGTGCTAAAGCGATAAATAATGAAATCCATGAAAGACCTCTTTCTAATAAGCCCATTTGTACACTTCCGTAAGCAACTACTGACTTTTCTACTACATCAATACCCTCGCCAGAACGGTCTAAGCCTTGATAAAATATACTTGCTACAGGACCAGCAGTATTTCTACATACTTCTTTGGCAGCATCTACATTACCTGAAGATAAAGCTCCTTCGATGTCTGATAATAGAGCATCAGCATTAGTAGTAGCTTTGTTTAGGTAGATGATTCTTTCTATACATAGTGCTAATCCTAAGATAAGACACAATAGAACGATACCCATAAATGATGGACCACCTTCAATAAATTTTTGTTTGATGACTTGGTGAAAAGAAGGACTTTCTTCTACCGCAGCACTTGGTGCTTCTGGAGTTGTTTCCACCACTTCTTCTTTAACAGCTGCTGTTTCTTCAACGACTGTAGTTGTGTCAATTTCATCTTGTACTGTAGCAAAAGTTGCTTGACTTAACCCAAAGGTCAGGGAAATAGTCAGCATAAAAAGAGCTAATAGATTTTTCATTTCAATATTAGTTTTAAATTGTTTTTTTTAAAGTTCTCGCAAATTTACACAAATTAATAGTTTAAAAAAATGTGCTGGAAAATTAAATCTTAAGTAAGTTGCATTGTGGCAATAACAAACAGCCTTTGTTAGCGCGAGCATCCTTGCTAGTTCCACTCTATTTAAGGTCTTTAAACAGAAAAAACACCCTTCGGATGCTTTTGTCTATTGCGGAAAGGAAGGGATTCGAACCCCCGATACGTTTCCGTATACACGCTTTCCAAGCGTGCGCCTTAAGCCACTCGGCCACCTTTCCAAAGGGGTCACAAAACTAAGAAATGCATTTTAATTGCTAAGCTCTCCTCTTAAAGAAATTTGAAGGTGTTGTTTTATTTCTTCTTGTGAATAGTCAGTACCTAATAAGTACATCATTTTAGCTAGTGCTGCTTCGGTGGTCATATCTTTACCACCAATTACACCGAGTTCTTCTAGTTTGGAGCTCGTTTCGTACAAGCCTTGACTCACGCTACCCGACAAACATTGACTCACGTTTAAAATCAATTTCCCATTATCTATGGCAGTTTGTATAGCCGCTAAAAACCAATCGGCAGTAGTGGCGTTACCTGCACCAAAGGTTTCCAAAATAATACCTTTATAAGGCAAGTCCAATACTTTAGCGATGTATTCTTTTTTCATGCTTGGAAACAGTTTTAGAATAAGAACGTCTTCGCATAAATCGGTATGTACTTTCAAGTCTTTATGAGTATGGTCGTATTTTATAGGGCTGTATTTTATATCCAAACCCGCTTCTGCCAAATAGATGAAGTTAGGACTTTTAAAGGCCTCAAAATGTTCGGCATTGGCTTTGGTACATCGGTTGCCTCGCATCAGTCGGTATTCAAAGTAAACACATACTTCTGGAATATTCCCTTGAGCAGCAATCTCAATGGAGGTAATGATATTTTCTTTAGCGTCTGTTCGGCGTACTCCGATGGGCAATTGTGCGCCAGTAAGGATAATAGGCTTATTTAAATTTTCTAGCATAAAGCTAAGTGCTGATGCGGTATACGCCATGGTATCTGAGCCATGAAGAATAACAAAACCGTTGTAGTTGTTGTACTCTTTTTCAATAATTTCTGCCAATTGTATCCATACTTCTTTGGACATATTGGAGGAGTCTATGGGCTGTGCTATACTTATGGCATTGATGTCAATATCAAAGGTGTTAAGCTCAGGAATTTGTGTGCTAAGGGTGCCCAAATCGAAAGGTCTTAAGCTACCTTCATTGGTCTTGTACATGCCTATTGTACCACCTGTATATATTAGTAAAACGGAATCGGATTGTCTCATAGCTTAAAAAGTGTTTTAGCATTTTGTGTAGTTGTTCTTGCCACTTCTTCGATATTTACTTCATAGATTTCTGCCAATTTTTGTGCCATTAGTAGAATGTAGGAGCTTTCGTTACGCTGTCCTCTGTGTGGTGTAGGGGCAAGGTATGGACTATCGGTTTCTAATAAAAGTTTTTCTAGTGGAAGCTCTTTTAAGGTTTTGTCTAAGCCACTATTTTTGAAGGTAACGACTCCGCCTATGCCAAGCATAAAGTCCATGTCTATGGCTTTTTGTCCTTGCTCTTTAGTGCCTGTAAAACAATGAAAAACGCCTCTTAAATTTTGGTCATTGACTTCTTCTATCACTTCGAAAATTGCATCGAAACTTTCTCTAATATGTATGGCTACTGGCAAGTCGTATTCTTTAGCCCATATCAATTGCTGACGGAAAGCCTTTTTTTGAATAGCTAATGTGCTTTTGTCCCAATACAAATCGATGCCAATTTCACCTACTGCTACATACTTCCCTTTGTCAAGGTGAGATTTGACAATTTCTAATTCTTGCTCATAATCGTCTTTGACATCGCAGGGATGCAGCCCCATCATTGGATAGCAATGCTGTGGAAAATCTTGGCACAGCTGGTGCATCGCCTCTACCGTTTCACTATTGATATTGGGCAATAGCATTTTGTCAACGCCTTGTTCAATGGCTTTTTGAACAACTTGGTGTCTGTCTTCATTAAATTGGCTAGAAAATAAATGTGTATGCGTATCTATTAGATTCATGGGGGCAAAATTAGGATAATTTCTTTAGCTTTGAAGAGTGTCAAAATCGATGAAAATATTAGTTATTCGACTCAGCTCAATTGGCGATATTGTCCTTACGTCACCAGTGGTCAGAATATTGAAAAAACAACTCAATGCTGAGGTTCATTTTTTAACAAAAAGCAATTTTTCTTCTTGGCTATCTCACAATCCTTACATTGATGAGATTCATCATTATGAAGAAGGAACGGACAAACTTAAAACACTGAATTTTGACCTAATTGTAGATTTGCACCACAATATGCGTAGCCTAGCAATCAGACGTGCTTTGAAAGTACCTTCTAAAAGTGTCGATAAATTAAATATTAAAAAGTTCTTGCTGACGACTTTCAAATGGAACCTCATGCCTCCCATTCATATGGTAGATAGAAATGTAGCGACCATAGAACATTTGGGTATAAAAAACGACATGCAAGGACTCGACTTTTTTATTCCTGATACAGAAAGTTTACCACAGGAATTTCAAATGAAAACGCCTTTTGTAGCTGTAGTAATTGGCGGTCAGCATGCTACCAAAATTTTGCCTACTTATAAACTTATTGAGTTGTGTCAACAGCTCAATCGCCCTTTTGTATTGGTAGGTGGTCCAGAAGATGCCGAAAGGGGAGAAGAAATAATAAAAGCCACCTCACAAGGTCTAAATGCTTGCGGTAAACTTTCTTTGACTCAGTCAGCTCTCTTAGTTAAAGGTGCTGACTTTGTGGTCTCTCACGATACGGGTATGATGCACATATCGGCTGCTTTAAAAAAGAAAATCTATTCGGTTTGGGGCAATACAGCACCAGCTTTTGGTATGGTGCCTTATCTTCCTGACCCAGAATCCGTAATGGTAGAAAACAAAGAATTAGGATGTCGTCCTTGTTCTAAGATAGGTTATGCCAAATGCCCACGTGGACATTTTAAATGTATGACAGAAATAGATTTAAGTCCTATTAAGTAAATAAGGCTTTCAGCTCAGTAGCATCTTCTGGTTTTAGTCTACCAGAAAGGATTAAGCTCAATTGACGTCTTCTTAATGCCCCGTCATAACGGTCTTTTTCCAAATCAGACTCGGCCGTGATAGATGGTACAGAAATAGGATTGCCTAATTGGTCAACAGCTACAAAGGTGTAGATAGCCTCATTACACTTCACTCGTCCTTTAGTCGTTTGGTTTTCCATCCAAACATCTACAAATACTTCCATTGACGATTTGAAAGCTCGTGAAACTTTAGCTTCAAGAGTTACAATACTAGCTCTAGGGATAGGCTTTTCAAAAGATACATTATTCACAGAGGCCGTTACTACAATTCGCCCACAATGGCGGTGTGCAGATATGGCAGCAGCTATATCCATCCAATGTAAAAGACGACCACCCATAAGGTTATCCAAATTGTTGGTGTCGTTAGGAAGTACCATCTCAGTAAGAGTGGCTAAACTTTGTAAAGGTGTTTTGGAAGACATTGTTTTAGTTTAGTGATAAAAGCCAAGCTGAAGGATTGATCTTTTTTATTTTTCGTAGTTCCGACAAAGCTTCTGAAGAATTGCTAAAGCCATCGTAACATACTCTGTAAAGCCCTGAATGGCTTTGGTTAACTATTTTAGAGTTGCCAAAGTTGGCACCCTTTAGTTTTGCGATCATTTTTTTGGCATTTTTCTCGGATGAAAAAGCACCAGCAATGATGAAGTGTTTGTCTAAGTCAATAGGTGTAGTGACCATATTGTCTTTAGCCTCATAAAAGGATATTACTGCCTGTTCAATATCATTGGTTGGGCTTTCAATATCAAATTTAGCTAGACTATATGATTTTTTTGTTTCTAAAGTTTCTGTGGTTGATGAAGAAAAAGGTGAAAGGTTGGCATAAGTGGTTTGTATCTTCTCTTTATTGCTAATGCCTAAAGCACTTAGCATAAATAGTGGTATAAGAACAGCAGCAGCTTTCAACCAAACCTTCTTATTATTAGGAAGGTGTTTCTTGTCTATGTGCTTTATTTTTTCTTCAAATTGTTCTTGTACAGAAGTTCTTTGTATAGCTGGATATTGTACTGTACTAAGTCCAAAGCTGTCTAGCAAATGATTGCGTGAGTTGGACTGAACAAATAAGATATTACCTTCAGAAGTGTACAATAATGTACCAACTTCTTCGATGAAAACCTTTTTATATAACTTTAAGGATTCTTTCAAGTCTAGGACATATTTGTCCAATTCTTTTTTAGCTTGTTTGAAAGTCAATCCTTCACAAGATGCAATTTCATTAATAAGTAATCCGTCGTTATTTTGTAAGCTTTTGTTGAAAACAATGCTCTTTTTAGGAGCGTACATAAAGTGCGAACGACTATCTATTAGTGCCGATTCATAGTTTGCAACAAAACCTCCAAAGTCTGGAATTACTACGCAATTGTGTTCACACAACAGGAATGAAATGTGCTTGTTAATTTTTGTTTTCATTGTAATGCTAAAGTATCAAAATCAGTTACTGTCCCCAAATCTTTCAATAATTTTTTTCAAATCTTCGGGAGTATCTACAGAATAGGAGTCGAAGGGCGTTTCTAAAATTAGTATGTCATATCCATTTTGTAGCCACCTCCATTGTTCTAATTTATGTTTAATTTCTAGAGAAGACGGCTTTAAAGCACAAACTTTTTCTAATACATTAAAACGGTATGCATAGATGCCAACATGTTTGTAAAAAATACCGTCTTCAAACGGTGAATTAATCACTCTATCAAAGGAAATAGCCTTTTTATTGTCGTCAAATTTGACTTTTGGCTTACTATTATCGACTAATGTGTCTGCTTTTTCTATGCGTTTGCATAGAGTAATTATACCGATTTCCTTGTCGGTAAAAGCTGCAATGAGTTGATTGATTTGTTGGGGCTCTATAAAGGGTTCGTCACCTTGTATGTTGATGATAATATCATTGACATTTGCAATCTTTTGAGCTACTTCTAGGCATCTATCTGTGCCACTAATATGCTCAGATGAGGTCATCATAACTTCTCCATTAAAGGAAAGTACCTCATCCGCAATGCGTTTATCGTCGGTAGCAACTATAACCTTTTCTAATTCTGATTGTTTAGCTTGTTCATACACACGACATATCATGCTTTTACCTAAAATGTTTTTCAGGGGCTTTCCAGGAAAACGATTTGAGTCGTAGCGAGAAGGTATAATGCCAATTACTGTCATATAGAAATACCAAATTTGAGTGATACAGTTCGTGGCGCCATCATATTAGCTGGACGAGTCTGATATTCTCTATTGAATAAATTATTGATGATTAAAGATAGTGAAGTTGTTTGGTTTAACTCACAAATAATTCTAGTATCTACAATAAAGTCCCCATCAGCAAGATTTTCTCTAGATTCAGGAATGCCGGGCACTAAAGTTTCAAAGAAAGGGTCAACGAATATTTTATCCACGTTTAGCATAAAGCTATTGTACCTAAAGCTCGTTCCAAATGACCAACTTCCTGTTTTATATTCCATATCCAATTTGGCAACGTGCTTATGTCTATATTTTAAAAATAGAGAGCTTGAATCCAATGAGCTGGTATTATAATAGTTCAATTCGTTGCCATTAATATCTTCACCATAAGGGATTTCTGGATTTAGGGGTATCGCATCGATATAGGTGTATCCTCCTAAAAGTATCAGTTCATTTTTTCCTACTTTACCACCTGCGCTTAAAGAAAATTCAATACCAGAAATTCTAGTGTCGCCGATGTTTATGGACTTAAAGCCGATACCTAAACTATTAGCTGTTGTTTGCTGCCACTGACCAAAGCTAAATTCCATCATATTTTCGTATTCCATAATGAATCCAGCGATATCTAGGAACCCACCCCAATTACCTATTTTGAAACCTTGTTTTATGGCAAGTTCGGAGCTCCAACCAGACTCAGGCTTAAGTTCAGGATTTTGATAAACATAGATGCCGCTAGTCACCTCAGTTTCTATAAATAGTTCGGCAATACTAGGGAAACGATAGCCTTGCCCCCATGACGACCTCAAAAAAGTGCCTTCTGCCAATTGATAGTTGATACCTGCTCTAAAAACAGGTTTAGCGGCTTTGAAGGAATTAATACTATCACCTGCTATTTCATATAATTCACTTGTTTTCAGCATAAATTGCTCATATCTAGCACCTAGAGAAAGGTTAATCCTTTTTCCTAGTTTTTTGTCCAATTGAGTAAACACAGCATTATTAAGTCTGTAGTTAGTACCATTAAATAACTCAGCAACAGCATCTACATATTCATTCATTAGACCTGAAGTCCAATTAATTCCGAGAGATTCAAGGTTTTTTTGGTATTGATATTCAGCATAATATGTAGTGGATTGATTGTCTTGTCCATCCGGATCGTCTTTTGTTTCATTATCGTTAATAACTTTCATATAACGCGTTCTTAATCTATGCTTGTCTCCGCTTTTAGGGTTTACATAAGTTATGAATGGGTCTATGTTATAGACATCTCCACTCGTCTTAGTTACAGAGCTATCTAAGGGAATATAAGCCGATTCATAACTTTCCCAAATTAGTGCTGATGCGGTTTCATTAAACAAAAAATTAGCATTAATTCCATAGGAAAGACCTTCTACTTTTGGATTCCTGTAGCGGGTGTTGAAGTTAACTCTTTTTCTTGACGTTTCCTCTTTATATCTATACCCTTGGTCTTCTAAGAAAAACCCACCCAAGACGAGGTCAAGATGGCCAATTTTTTGTTTGTGTAAAAAATCCATTCCATAGACTTTTCTTTTATTGTCGCCCCACCAATTAAGACTTTTACGCTTAGCGTTGGCGTATTTGCCGTTATGAAAATTAATTTTAGTTTCCGGTTTGTCGGTGGGGTAAGCTGTTCTAATATTTATAACGCCATTTAAAGCCGAAGAGCCATACAAAGCTGATGTTGCTCCTTTAATGATTTCTACTTGGTTGATATTTTCTGTAGAAATCAAACTCCATTGAGCCTGACCAGCATCACCTGAGATTAGTGGCATATCATCAACCAATACTTGTACACGTGTTCCAGCACCATAACTCCAACCGCTACCACCTCTTATATTGGCTTGACCATCGGTTATATTTACACCTGGTACTTGGTCAATTGCAGTTTGAATATTGGTAGTGTTTTTATTAGAAATCAAATTTGGCTTTATTACCTCAATAGAAACGGTGGTTTCTTCAATACGTTGTTCAAATTTTCCTGCCGAAACAACTACCGTTTCAATGAGTTCAGCATCTTCACTCATTTCTATTTCAATTCGTTTACTTTCTCCATTTGATAGCGTGAAATTTATTTTCTCTTCCTTGTAGCCAATGAATTTAAAAACCATCTCATGAGTACCTTCAGAAGTGCCGACGCTAAAATTTCCATCAAAATCTGACGATGCTATACCCTTTCCATCAAGCAGTATATTTACGCCTATTAATGTTTCATTAGTCAATTTATCCGTAATACGCCCACTAATTTCCTGTCCCTTAGATTTCAAAAATGTAAATGCAGTAAATAACAAAGCTAAAGACCAAAAATATTTCATAAATTATATTGTTTAGTTTTGCAAAGTACAAATTTAATATCATGTCACAAGAGCTTATATTCCAATTTGCTCTTTCACTTGTTAAGGGTCTAGGGATTATTACTTCTAAGAAATTAATAGCTTATTGTGGTGGTCCTTAAACTGTCTTTAAAGAGAAAATCGCCAACCTATAAAATACCATCTATTGGGTGTATTTTAGCCAAAGAGATACAAAATCCAAAAGTATTGAGTAGATCCGAAGAACAGATGATATATATTCAAGGGCATAGAATTTCCATTTTACTTATTCGGATTCAGACTACCTTATACAACTAAAGTAATGCACTGATGCCCCCATATTTTATTGTTTTCTAAGGGTAATAGACTAAAGTATTAAACGCATTATCAGCGTTGTAGGAACTCGTAAGGCAAGTTCGTCCGAGCTTTCAGTCGGTATATATACAAATAAGAATTTTCTTTTTAGTGTTTGCCTACAACCTGCGAAGGACTTATTGCATATTGAATTAATGAAAGCAAATAGCCCAATGAATCTTCAATTATTTGATATTTCAGGTTAATTATTTTGGGTAAAGGACCTAAATTCCAATAACGAAATCGCCATAAATCTTATTACGAAGAATTATGCTCGTGGACCTTATTTCTTTAAATTTTAAAGCTTTCAATTCAATTGTATCGAGAAAGTTGTCCTAAACTTAGTTTAGTGTATAATTTACACGATAGATAAGGTTAAAAGTGTTTTTTCGAGTACCTTAAAATTTTCAAAAAAAAATCATTTGAATATCGAAAAATTATACATTTGTTGGAGTATAAATAACTAACATATGTCTGTGAAATACCAAGATAAAATTGACACATTTATGGCGGGAGTATTGGCAAAGGATGCTCACGAACCTGTTTTTATTCAAGCAGTTCAAGAAGTTGCCGAAGCAATTATCCCCTTTATGGAAGATAACCCTAAGTACAAATCCTCAAATTTGTTAGAACGTATAGTAGAGCCTGAAAGAACAATAATATTTAGAGTTCCTTGGTTAGATGATAATGGTAATACTCAAGTCAATAGAGGTTTTAGAGTTGAATTTAATTCAGCCATAGGCCCTTACAAAGGTGGTTTGAGATTTCATCCATCAGTAAATTTGGGGATCCTTAAATTTTTAGGCTTTGAGCAAGTCTTTAAAAATTCTTTAACAACACTTCCTATGGGTGGTGGTAAAGGAGGTTCAGATTTTGACCCCAAGGGTAAATCCAATAATGAAGTGATGCGTTTTTGTCAGTCTTTTATGACGGAACTAAGTCGTCACATTGGCCCCAACACAGATGTTCCTGCCGGAGATATTGGCGTAGGCGGAAGAGAAATAGGATATTTGTTTGGACAGTATAAGCGTTTACGAAATGAATTTACGGGTGTACTTACTGGTAAAGGCATTAACTGGGGTGGTTCATTAATTCGACCAGAAGCTACAGGTTATGGTACTGTTTATTTTGCACAAAATATGATGGCAACCAAAAGCCTAGACTTTAATAATAAAGTGGTAGCTATCTCAGGATCAGGCAATGTTGCTCAATATGCTTGTGAAAAAGCCACTCAATTGGGAGCTAAGGTTGTAACCCTTTCCGATTCGTCAGGATATGTATACGATAAAGATGGTATTGACGCTAAGAAATTAGCTTTTGTTATGGAATTGAAAAATGTCAAAAGAGGTCGTATAAAAGAATATGCAGACCATTTCAATTGTGAATTTTTTGAAGGGCAACGACCATGGGTTGTTAAGTGCGATATTGCCTTGCCTTGTGCAACACAAAATGAGTTGGATGGTGATGAAGCCAAAACATTAATCGATAACGGATGTATCTGTGTATCTGAAGGAGCCAATATGCCTTCTACACCTGAGGCTATTGAGGCATTCCAAACTGCTAAAATATTTTTTGCCCCTGGCAAAGCATCTAATGCTGGTGGAGTAGCGACTTCAGGCTTGGAAATGTCACAAAATTCTATTAGAATGAATTGGACAAGAGAAGAAGTTGACGAAAAGTTAAAACGAATAATGAAAGATATTCATACATCATGTGTAACCTATGGTACAGACGGCGATTTTGTTGACTATGTCAAAGGAGCCAATATTGCTGGCTTTGTAAAAGTAGCAGACGCTATGCTTGACCAAGGGGTTGTTTAAATTGGAAAAATAATTCTTAGTAAAGAGGGAGGAGACTCCCTTTTTCTATTCTTAAAATAATTAAAATAGTATGTACGGTAAATTAAAAAATCAATTAGCAAAAGAACTGAATTCGATTAAGGAATCAGGGCTGTACAAAAATGAGAGAACCATAGTCACTGCACAAGGAGCTGATATTCGTGTTAGTAGTGGTGATGAAGTTATTAATTTTTGTGCCAATAATTATTTAGGACTATCTTCACACCCTAGAGTAATTCAGGCTGCAAAAGATAGTTTGGATACTCATGGTTTTGGCTTATCTTCAGTGAGGTTTATCTGCGGCACACAAGACATCCATAAGACTTTAGAGCATACATTAGCTGAGTTTTTAGGAATGGAAGACACTATTCTTTATGCTGCAGCTTTTGATGCAAATGGAGGCGTATTTGAGC
>CAXFLH010000003.1:0-41097 GCA_964003875.1 uncultured Flavobacteriales bacterium
AAAACTAATATGAAGATAGAATTAGGTCTAACTAACAGGTCCTTGAGTGATAGAAATACCTCCGATGACAATCAGTACCTTTTCTTTTCATTCAAAACCGATTTGCAGAATATTTACTACGATTTTTAGATTAACTCTAAATTGAAAATTTTGCTAAATATTTAGCAAATAAAGCCTATGAAAATATAAAAAGTGGTAAATTTATACCCTAGATAAAAATGGATGATTTTTATCTTAAAATGTTCAAAATCAAACACTTATAAATTGTCCATAAACGATATTTTACAGCTTTCAAAAATTAGACTGACTACGAGTGTGGTCTTTTCTGCCATTTCGGGCTATTTTATTGCTGGAGGAATATTCCAATCTTTTGATTTAATAGCTTTGGTTTTGGGTGGTTTTTTGGTCGTAGCATCTTCTAACGGTATCAATCAAGTTATCGAAAAAGACTTTGATAAATTGATGAAACGAACTGAAGACAGGCCGTTGCCAAAACAAAGAATGACTACCAATCAAGCACTAATATTGTCATTAGCGATGGGCCTTGTTGGCGTGTTTTTCTTATTTTCAATTAATTTTTACTCTGGGTTTTTCGGATCGCTTTCGGTACTCTTGTATGTGTTAGCTTACACACCCTTAAAACGGATTTCATCCTTCTCTGTATTTGTGGGAGCATTTCCTGGAGCTATTCCTTTTATGTTAGGTTGGGTGGCAGTTACTAACGATTTTGCTATTGAAGCAGGTATCCTTTTTGCTATACAATTTATCTGGCAGTTTCCACATTTTTGGGCTATTGCTTGGGTTTCTGACGAAGACTATACCAAAGCAGGTTTCAAAATGCTTCCTGGTGAGAAAGGAAAGGCTACCGCTTTCAAAACATTGATTTACACCTTATTTTTAATTCCCTTATCCATATTACCCATTTTTGGATTTGCTGGGAAATTAGAACTTTCATTATTAGCCTGTTTATTGGTAGTGATTTTGGGCTTATGGTTTTTTACAAAGTCCGTAATGTTATTCAAAACACTCTCCGACCCAGATGCCAAGAAGCTCATGTTTGCTTCCTTCATATACCTTCCTTTATTACAATTAATTTACGTTATCGATAAACTATTATGACAACATTTAAAGAACAAAAAAAGAAGTCAGCTAAGCCACTATTATGGATATCTATGATAAGTATGTCCATGGTTTTTGCTGGTTTAACAAGTGCCTTAGTGGTAAGAAAAGCTGAAGGAAATTGGTTAGTTTTTGATTATCCGATTTGGTTTTATATCAGCACAGCGCTTATCACACTTTCTAGCTTTACTATGAATTGGGCGAAAAATAACGTAAAGAAAGATAATCTTGAGATGGCACAGAAAGGCTTTCTATGGACTTTAGCATTAGGCTTATGTTTTGCCTTTTCGCAGTACCTTACCTGGGGAGCTTTGTATAATGAAGGCGTTTATTTTACAGGGCCTGGCAGTAATGCTTCGGGCTCTTTTCTTTATGTCCTAACTTTATTGCACTTATTGCACTTGGCAGGAGGAATAATTGCCTTGTTAATTACGACTTACAAAGCTAAAACAGGAGCTTACTCTAGTCAAAATTTTTTAGGTGTAGAGCTGTGTGCTATTTTTTGGCACTTTTTAGATTTTTTATGGCTTTATTTGTTCCTATTTTTACTATATATTCACTAATATTGCAAAACTTTTCAAACCTAGAAAAATGGCAGACATTACAACAAATGAAAACAAAGCTTGGGCTGGAGGAGATATTCCTTTCAAAGCAAGTTATGGCAAACTGATGATGTGGTTTTTCCTAGTCTCAGATGCACTTACTTTCTCAGGATTCTTGTGCGCTTACGGATTTATGCGTTTCAAATATGCCCATGTATGGCCCGTAGCTGATGAAGTCTTTACTCATTTCCCATTTTTAAAAGGAGAATATCCTATGTTATTTGTTGCATTAATGACATTCATTTTAATTATGAGTTCTGTAACAATGGTACTTGCGGTTAATGAAGGTCATAAAAACAACAAGAACAAAGTGATTTTATGGCTTGGATTAACAATTGTTGGAGGTTTTATCTTCCTTGGCTCACAAGCGTGGGAGTGGGGACACTTTATTCACGGAGACAAAGGCGGTATAGAATTAGCAAACCACGATATAGTACATGTTGTTGATTCCGATGCTCATTTTTATTCTATTTATGATTTAGTTGGCGTAGACTCCTATGCCGATGACGTTAATATTACTATCGATGATGTCAAAGGGGCATTGATGGCAGATAGTCAATACGGCATCAGATTAGCTGATAAGTCTGTCGTTAGTGGAGAAGCAGCAATGGCTTATTTGAATAATGCCGAAGTTGTACTTGGGGCCAACCTTGTAAGAAATGAATATGGACACCAATTATTCGCTAATTTCTTTTACTTCATTACTGGTTTTCACGGATTTCACGTATTTAGTGGTGTAGTGATACTCATTGTAATTTTTATCAACGTAATTAAAGGAACATACGAAAGGAGAGGGCACTATGAAATGGTTGAGAAAGTAGGTCTATATTGGCACTTTGTGGATTTGGTATGGGTATTCGTATTTACCTTCTTCTATTTAGTATAAACAAACAATTTAAACAGATATATTATGTCAGAGCAAACAGGAACCTGGTGGATTTGGAGAGTATTTTGGATTCTATTAATCGTTACAGCTATTGAGGTTATTTTAGGTATTATCAAACCGGCAGTACTTATCGACAATTCCTTTTTAGGAACAACACTGTTGAATCTTATTTTTATTATTCTTACTATAATAAAGGCAGCTTACATTGTAATGGAGTTTATGCACTTAGGACAAGAAGTTAAAGGTTTGAAACTCTCGATTCTTTTACCAGCAGTCGTATTAATTCCTTACCTTATGTTTATTCTTTTAACAGAGGGTCATTATATTTTCGGAACACTTTAGCAAATGAAGAAGTATAAAGGTTTATTAGCAATTTTAATTCTTGTTTTACCTACTGCCATTTATATTTTTTTGACCTATGGTAAACATAACTTCACGCATTTACCTTATGTAGGTCCACAGACCGATTCTACTTATCACAGTATTCCAGACTTTGCCTTTGTCAATCAGTTTAACGATACTATCAGTCAGTCCGATTACGAAGGGAATATCTACTTAGCGAATTTTGTTTTTACGACTTGCCCAACTATATGTCCTGTAATGACATACAATATGCGCAGAGTACAGCAAAAGATGGCGCAATACCCTAATTTTAAGATATTGTCACATACTGTATTTCCCGAATACGATACGCCGGAGGTCCTCTTAGAATACGCCAACAAGATGGAAGCCGATTTATCCAATTGGAATTTTGTAACAGGAAATAGAGAAGACATTTATTCCATTGCCAATTCTTATTTTGTTAATGTAATGGAAGACAGCACAGCCCAAGGAGGTTTTCTTCACTCTGAATACTTTGTATTAGTAGATAAAGAAGGTCGTATCCGAGCTAGAGATGATGATAATGGTAACAACATAGGTGTTTATGATGGCACTGACGATTACGAAGTTGGACTATTGATTGATGACATTAAGGTTTTGATGGCAGAATATAATTTAGCAAAGAAAGATAAGAATGAATCAAAACGATAAATTCTATATTCCATTGATAGTAGCTTTATCGGTTATTATTCCTTTGGCAGTTGCAGGGTTAATGTTTTTACCTGACGATTTACGCCTTTCTTTTGGTGGTGCTGATTTACGTTCTTTACCGTTTTTTCATGCTGTACTGAATGGCTCAACCGCTGTTTTATTGTTGGTAGGTTTTGTTTGGATTAAGAATAAAAAGATTGCCTTACACCGTATTGCTATGATGAGTGCATTTATCTTATCGGCAGTATTTTTGGTGTCTTATGTGATTTCAAAGTTGTCCAATGCACCAACGCCTTATGGTGGTGAAGGCTGGTTAAGACCGACTTATTTCTTTATACTTGTTTCGCACATTATACTTTCCATTCCTGTACTTCCTTTAGCGTTATTAGCGATTTATAGAGGAGTTACTGGCGAATTCCAAAAGCATGTAAAAATCGTAAAATGGACATTTCCTATTTGGATGTATGTGGCTATTACTGGAGTACTTGTCTATATTTTTATGATGCCATATTATGCTTAAATTTGTACCTATGAAACACTTCACTTTTATCGTATTATTTTTAGTAACTCTGATGAATCAAGCTTACGCTCAGTGTGCTATGTGTAAATCGGTTGTAGAAAGCAATATCGATGGAGGTAGTGCCATAGGCTCAGGCTTGAACGATGGTATATTATATCTTATGGCGATGCCTTATTTGGCTTTGGCAATAGTCGCTTTTGCTTGGATGCGATACAATAAACGCCTCAAAGCATAGTTAACCAAATAACTATATCTTTGATGGTATGAAAAGAATCCTTATTCTTATTTGTTTTGTTTTTGCTACGGCTAGTATTTATGCCCAAAAGCAATGGACTTTAGAAGATTGTCTGCGCTATGCACAAGACAATAATATTACGATTAAAAAAGCCTTTCTAAATACCGAAATTAATAAGCAAAATCATTTTCAATCTAAAATGGCCTTATTGCCTAACTTGAATGCTAGTCTTTCAAACAACACCAATTTTGGACGTAACATAGATCCTGTAACTAATCAAATAACGATTGATAGAGTACGCAATAATAATTTCAGTTTGAGCTCATCAGTAACACTTTTCAATGGTTTTCAGAGCATCAATAACATCAGAAAAAATAATTTTGATTATTTGTCATCGAAATACGATGCTGAAAAAATAGCCAACGATATATCGGTAAATATTGTAACAGCCTATTTGCAATTGCTATACAATACGGATTTGGTAGAAGTCAGTCAGCAAAAGGTTGATGTTTCAGAACTGCAAGTAGAACGCATTTCCAAGATGGTAGAAGTGGGTAGTTTGCCTAAAGGTGATTTGCTCAATACCGAATCTCAAAAAGCCCAAGAAGAGTTGCAACTCATCAACGCTCAAAATCAAAGAGATATCGCTAAATTGAATTTAATGCAGCTATTGGATTTGTCGGTTTCCGAATCCTTTGATATTGTTCAGTTGGAGGTTGATGTCGATGAAAATTACATTACAGTTGACAATCAAGCGGTATATACTCTAGCTTTAGAAAATTTACCAGACGTAAAAAGTGCCGAGACTAAGCTCAAAAGCTCTGAACGTTCCTTAGCCATATCACAAGGAGCTAGGAGTCCACGTTTGAGCCTATCGGCTAGTGTAGGAACTTTGTATTCTGATGCCAATAAACGCTTAGTTTACGATTCTTTAGGAGCTATACCAACTCCTCAAGACTATCCTTTTGAAGATCAATTTAACGACAACGTTAGTCAAGCTATCAGTTTGAGTTTGAGTATTCCCATTTTTAATAATTGGCAAGCCAACTCATCTATTAGCCGAGCCAAGATAGGAGTCTTACAAGCCCAATACAGTTTGCAGGAGGCTAAAAACAATTTGAGAAAAACCATAGAACAAGCTCAGAACGATGCTCGTTCGGCACAAAAAAAATACATAGCAAGTAAAAAGTCCGTGGCATATCAAGAAGAGTCTTTCCAATATACTCAGAACAAGTACGACTTGCAGTTGGTCAATTCTTACGATTATAACAACGCTAAAAACACACTTTTCAAGGCTGAAACCGATTTGTTGCAGTCCAAATACGATTACCTATTTAAAACCAAGATGTTGGACTTTTATATGGGCAAACCCCTTACATTTTAACTTATGACAGTATTTATTATTTTCATTTTAGTTGGCATCGCTTTGTTCTATTTCGGTAGAAAACAAGAAAATCGTTTGATGCGAATTTTTGGTATCTCTTTATTTGCTTTGGGACTACTATTACTCATTGCTAAATGGGTAGGTTGGATATCTTCTGAAGACGGTATTAATGTACAAACCACTAATGTGCAAAAGAGAACCATAGTACAAACGGTTTCGGCAAGTGGTAAGATTCAGCCAGAAGTAGAAGTTAAGATATCGCCTGATGTTTCTGGTGAGATTGTACAACTTTACATAATGGAGGGCGACCAAGTAGAAAAGGGCGATTTGTTGTTGAAGATAAAGCCTGACACCTACCAATCTATGTTGGAAAGAAGTCAAGCCGCTTTGAACACTTCTAAGTCAGCACTTGCCAAAGCCAAAGCCCAATTGATAGAGAGTGAAGCTAACTTTAACAGAAACAAATCACTGTACGATAACGGTACTATTTCTAAATCTGAATTTGAAAAAATACAAGCCTCCTATACTGTTGCTCAGCTCAATGTAGAAGATGGAGAATATGCAGTTAGTAGCGCTCAAGCCTCTTTAAGAGAAGCTCAAGAAAATTTGAATAAGACTAATATTTATGCTCCTATTGGTGGTACTATTTCACGCCTCAATGTAGAGTTGGGTGAGCGAGTGGTAGGAACGGCTCAAATGGCAGGAACGGAGTTGTTGCGTTTGGCTAATTTAAACCGTATGGAAGTAGCCGTTGAGGTTAATGAGAACGATATCAATAGCGTGAGTTTGGGCGATACAGCCCTTATTGAAGTGGACGCTTTTTTAGGAGAAAAATACAAAGGCTTAGTTTCTGAAATTGCCAATTCGGCTAATGTAACAGGCTCTAGTGCTGACCAAGTGACTAACTTTGAAGTCAAAGTAAGGATTATAGATTCTGTCAGATTTAGACCCGGTATGACTGCTACTGTGGATATACAATCTGAACGTGCCAAAGACGTATTGTCTTTGCCCATACAAGCCGTAACAACTCGTAAAGATACAGCTGGGGGAGACGATAAGCTGGAATGTGTCTTTGAAGTGCAAGGTGCTACCGTTAAGATGCTAGTGGTAAAAACGGGGATTCAAGACGATGAATACATACAGATACTTTCGGGTGTTAGCGATAGTATGTCTGTTGTCAAAGGTCCGTATAGTGCAGTTTCACGATTACTCAATGACGGTTCATTTATCGTCAATGATGAGTCATCATCTTCCAAAGGCTCAGGCATTTCATTTTCAGTAAGCAGTAACTAATATGGCTTGGATACTATGCATAGAAACAGCTACTAAAAGCTGTTCGGTAGCTTTAGCTAAGGACGGTCACTTAGTGGCTGTCAAAGAAGAAGTTTCAGAACAGTATTCTCATTCCGAACAACTCACCTTATTTATAGAACAACTTTTACAACAAGAGGGGCTCAAGGTATCTGACTTGGACGCTATTGCCGTAAGCTCAGGGCCGGGCTCTTATACGGGACTCCGTATAGGCGTATCTACTGCCAAAGGTTTGTGTTATGCTAGTGATGTGCCTTTGATAGCTGTATCCACTTTGGGTGCTATGGCACAAGCTATGAAAGACAAGTATCCTGAGGCACAATTGTGCCCTATGCTCGATGCTCGACGTATGGAAGTCTATTGTGCGCTTTATTATAAATCACAAGCTAGTCCAGTAGTGGCAAAAATCATAGACCAGGATTCTTTTGCGGAGGAATTGGCACAAAGACCCCTATTATTTTTTGGCGATGGTGCAGACAAATGCCAAGATGTGCTAACACACACTAATGCCCATTTTGAATTGGGCGTTTACACTTCGGCAGCGAATATGATTCCTTTAGCACAGGACAAATTTCAAAACCAAGACTTTGAAGATGTAGCCTATTTTGAGCCTTTTTACCTTAAGGACTTTGTGGCGGGAGTGAGGAAGTAAACATCTCCGATGACAACACACCCCTAACCCCTCTCAAGAGGGGAGATACTTGGGCTATACCTTTTTTACCCCCCCCCTCTTTAGAGGGGAAGTTTTGCAAAGCAAAACAGGGGTGTGTTTACATCGCTTTTGTCTAATTTTGTACTTCATGAGTTCATTCATTATCTATATCGATTCTTGGTGTCCGATGTGTGTACGTTTTGGATCTTGGCTAAAGCGTTTGGATATCTTCAATGGTATCCGTCAAGCCGATATACGCACTTATGAAGGCACAGCTATTTCTAAAGAAAAAGGTTTAGCACAACTAGCATCTATCAACAGAAGTTCTCGTATTTTTTACGGTTACGATAGCATTTGGCAAATCCTAGTCAGACTGCCTATCTTGTGGGTGTTTGTTCCTGTCTTTTATATTTTAAAAGTGAGTCGGCTTGGGCATTGGGCTTATAAGGAATTGGCTATTAAGCGTCAGATTATTCCTTTGCATTGTAAAGAAGAAGACTGCCGCCCTAACTAGCGTTTTGGGCTTTTTTCATAGCCTTTGCTAGGGCTTGGTGCTCTTGACTGCCAAACAACACCTTTCTACCGTTGGTCAATTCTATTTGCAAACCTTTATCGCCACTGACGTTGTATGCCTTGCTCTCAAAACCAAAGCGTATGCCCCAACCCCCAAACTCCTTTATGGGTGAGTAGGTACGGGCTTTATAGCTTTTGATATCTTCAAAGGGAATCAGTCGTTCTTTGATATGTATGGGAAAAAACTGATAGTGCAGTCCTTCAGAGCTAACTCTTAGCTTGAGTTTCATGAACCAAAACAATACGGGCAAACCTAAACCAACAAGTAAGGAAAAGGTAATTACACCCTCATCGCTGAGTGGTTTATCGCCAATGACATTGCCCATCATAACTTGTTGGTAGATGCCGTACAAGGAAAATGCTGGAAAAAAAAGGATAACTAACCAAAGTAGTTTTTGTCTAAAATGTTGTTCTTCTTTGAAGTAATTCATTGCAATAAATTTAATACTTTTTTAAGCTTTGTAGTTGGTAACTGACAACTTTTGTTTTGGCAAAGGTAGAAGGTCGTTTGCCCCTCGATCATTTTGTTTTGCAACAAAGGCAATGGGCTATCGGTCGTACTGCCTAATAGCAAGGTGTTGGGGGCATAGTGTTGTTTAAAGTCTAGGGCTTTTTGTTCGGCTTGAGTTCCAACAATAGCTACTTCATAAAAAGGGGCTACATAGTTTAGCATCAAGATAGCCCAATTGGAATAGCCTGAACCGTAAGAGGGCATATCGCTTTTGATGTTGTTCAATTGCAGTTGTGCCATATTCAAATAGTCGCTATTGTCTAAAAGGTGTCCTAAAGCAAATAGGTTATTGGCCATAACGGAAGACGAGGCTGGTATAACGTTGTCGTTAATTTCCATTTTACGAGCGACAAGGGGTGCGTCTAAGTCTGAGGTGAAGAAAAACATACCGCTCTGACTATCGTAAAAATGTGCTTGGCAATAGTCTGTTAAGTCCTTAGCCTTGTTGAGCCATTGCTCGTCAAAGGTCGCTTCGTACAAGCGTATCAATGCCGAAATGGTCAAGGCATAATCTTCTAAAAAACCATTAATAGAAGACTGTCCGTCTTTGTAGCTGTGCCACAAACTATGGTCACTTTGGTATTGTTTGTCGAGAATAAAACGTGCGTTTTTTATTGCAGTGTGCAAATAGTATGTGTTGCCAAAAGCTAAGTAAGCATCGGTATAGGCTTGGCACATGAGGGCGTTCCAAGAGGTTAAGGATTTATCGTCTAAAGCTGGGCGTGTGCGTTGTTCTCTTTCTTCTAACAATTGCCTTTGCCAATGTTTGACTTTTTGCTGAAAGACGTCTAGCTCTAGATTTTCTTTTTTACAAAAGTCGGCATCGCTTTGGTCTTTGACTAAAATGTAATTGCTTTCTTCCCAATAGCCTTTGTGGTTGATGTTGTAGTATTTAGCAAATAGGGGATAGTCTTGCTCCAAAAGGCTTTTGAGTTCTTCTTTTTTCCAGACGTAAAACTTACCTTCAAGCCCTTCACTATCGGCATCTAGGGCTGAATAGAAAGCGCCATTGTCGTGGCTCAACTCCCTTTCAACAAAGGCTAAAGTTTGTTCGACAATGTCCTTATACATTTCTTTACCATAGCAGGTGTAGGCTTCGCTATACAAACTCACCAATTGGGCGTTGTCGTACAGCATTTTTTCAAAGTGTGGTACTTTCCATAGCTTATCGGTAGAATAACGGGCAAAGCCACCACCCACTTGGTCGTATATGCCACCCCAAGCCATTTTATCTAAAGTTAGCTGAACGTACTCACTCAGTTTGTTGTCTTGTTTGAGGTGTGCATAACGCATCAAAAAAAGGTAGTTGTTGGGAATGGGGAATTTAGGTGCTCGGTTAGGACCTCCCTCTTTGTAGTCGAATTGTTTGCTCCAAGGCTCAAGGGTATTTTCCAAATCCTGCCAACTGAAGTTGGGCTTTTCTTTATTGTAACTGACTAGCTCCGACTGTTGTATGCCTTTGGCTAACTTTTGGGCATAGTCTAGCATATCTTGTGGGCGTTGCTCGTAAAAATTGGCGACTTGTTTAATCTGTTCTATCCATTGTTCCTTAGGGAAATAGGTGCCTCCCCAAACGGGTTTGCCATCTGGCAAGGCGATGCAATTGAGTGGCCATCCTCCACGCTGTTGCATGAGTTGAACGGCATTCATATAAACTTGGTCAATGTCTGGGCGTTCTTCTCTATCGACTTTGATATTTATAAAACACTCATTCATGACTTGCGCCACTTGTTCATCTTCAAAACTTTCGTGCTCCATAACGTGACACCAATGACAAGCCGAATAACCAATGCTAATGATAAGAAGTTTACCTTCTTCCTTCGCTTTAGCTAGTGTCTGTTCATTCCATGGATACCAATCAACAGGATTGTGAGCGTGTTGTAATAAATAGGGACTGCTCTCATTGATAAGGGTGTTGTTATGTTGGTGTTCGCTCATTTCAGTCCTTCCTCAAATGCAAGACTATTTGTAGATAGTCAAGGGCGATGATGTTATGGTGTTGCTGCTATTCCCTGCTCTATCAATGGCGTAGATATCAAAAGTGACTTCTTGTTCGTTGCTACCATCTGTTATGGAGGTGGTATTCAAGACAATGTCTATAGTGCCAATGATGGCAATATCTGCCCCTTGTGGTGCTAACTCTTGAATACGGTATTCGTAGGTAATGCCGTTTCGTTGGTCTTGTAAAAATAGATTTTTGACGTTGGGGTCGTTTTCTCCCAAATCGCCATCGCCATCTTGATAAGAGATGCTAAAGGTAATGGGTCCTCCAAATTCTTCAATGGAGGTGGGGGATATGCTTTCAAAAGTGAGTTGAGGAACAACAGACAAACCATCCTCATCTTTTTTACATGAGGAAAATATTAAAACGACTAAAAGTAAAGCTACTGAACGATAAATGACCATATGGATTTGATATAGATTTCACTTTCATTTTCGGGGTGTTCTGACATTTGAGGGCTCTCGTCTTTAGTGTAGTACCTCATAAAATACTGTTGGTTGCTAGAAAAAACGGAAGAATTTATGCTGATAATAAAGGGATAACCGTATTGTTCGCTATCTACACAGTTGGCTTGAAATTCTTGAGCTTGAGAAAAATCATTGATGTCATTAGATACCAATAGTTTGTTGTATTGTAAGTCGAGATTGTGTGTATTGTCGTCATCTACATCAAAAATGATATTGACATCAGTATTTTCAGGCATAAGGAAGGGGTTGTACCATTCGTCATCGACTTTATTGTCGCTAAACACCGTTTCGTAAGTGGTGTCGTAAACGGCAAAATAATGAATGTTTGGCAGAGCATTAGGTTCGTTGGCAACATTGGACGATAAGTCTCTAGCGCCGTCCATTATCCAACTGCCAATTTGGTCTATAGCTTCTTGTGGCATAGCTATACCGATGTTGTCTTGAGGCATTCTATCGTTTTCATTAACAAAACAACAGTTGGTGATGCGTTCCCACAATACTGAATTGGCTGTGTCGTAAGGAATGACTCTATATTCAAACTCTTGAGCTAAATTATTTTTGTTAATTCTATGATAAACAAGTGTAGAAAAGCTGCTATGTGGTGTTCTGAAATCGGGCTCGAAAGAACCATCGTGACAGCCGAGTACATTACACTTTGGTTCGAAAACTTCTTCATGTGTTCTGGTCAAAGAATTGGGACTTGAACTGTTGTTAATGTTGTTTACAGGATAAATGATATCGGCATAGGGGTTATAAGGTTGCACGTCTTTTTTACAACTTATTAATATGCAAGAAGTCAGTATGACTAAAGAAAAAAGGTAATAGTTAAATCGTTTCATCAGTTAAAAGCTTCGTTAAGAACATTGCCATTAATTCTTCCGGCCGGTATATCGTTATCAAAGCCTAGTATGTTAGCTACAGTAGGCACAATATCAATGGTTTCTTTTTCTATATCAATAATAGAATTGGTATTGACAAAACTATCGGTTTGATGCCCTAAAACCATAGTAAACACATCTCTACTCATAGCATCGCCTGTATGGTCTGTGCCTTCACGACCAAAGCCATCTACACGTCCATTGGTCTGCGAATTACGTCCGTGTTCCGGCACAGCAATTAAGATGGTATTTTCCATACCCGTTGTAGTTTTTATAGTTTCCCACAAATGAGAAAGAGCATAGTCAGCACGTTTTAGATTGTTGAGATAATTAGTAGTATTAGCATGGGCAGTATCTACATTCTGCATATTTACTACTAGTAATTCAGGGGTAAATTCTTTGATGATTTCTTCAGCAAAAAACACAGTTAACATATCGTTGTTGTAGGCATTAGCACCTAAACCCCATGGATCATTGAAAGCCCCTAAGGCAGCTTTTTCAAAGTTATCTTGTATGAATGCTTCTAGTAAAATTCTATCTTCCAAAGTATTGACAATGCCTTCGTTGTTGCTAAACTCTCGACTGAAGTTTTCATCACAAAAGCCTCTTATTGCATCGATGTTTTGCTTGGAGTTTTGGTTGTTGCCAAAAGCAAAACTTTCAGCCGAATATATGGAGTCGTAACCAACATTCAAAAAGCTTTGGGGCTGAATGTAGTTGGCACCATAAGCTGAGCCATAGCTAGGGTCAGTGCTGTAATTAAGTTGAGGATAGGGTCCTAATGAATTAGAAACCCACCAAGCATTTAGTGCACTCATTGAAGGGGAGTTGTGTTTTCTATACAATTCGAACAAAGTCGGATATTGTGGATTGGAGTTAATGTTCAAATTGGTATCTGTATAAACTCCGGTTAAGAGAGTGGCGTGTCCGTTGTAATGGCCTGTTGGTCCTTGTTTCAGCTTAACATTGGAAAACAAAGTGCCTTGTTCTTGTAGAGTTTGTCCGGATGGTGTTCCTAAGGTTTGCCCCACATCAACACCCGCTAAATTTTCAGTGCTACCGTTAAAGGTATAGGGCATAACATTGCCATAACTTCCATTGGCAAACAAATGAGATTCTAAACTTCTTACACCACCAGCGAATAAACAGACGACTACGTGATTGGCTTTTCTTGCACCAGTAGCAGCAAAAAGTCTACCTGATGGTAAGATGTAGGGAGCGGCTAATGTAGCTCCGGTGGTTAATCCTAATTTTTTAATGAATGTTCTCCTTTTCATAATTAATAGTATCGGTATTCATTAGATGTCATTAATGCATAATAGACCATTTCAGCATCTATTTCTTGGTGGTTTTGAATATAATCTGTCAAATACCACTTTTCAAATGCATTGGGTGTTCTATTAAAAATGGTTTCGTAGGTTTCTTGAACAAATTGCTCTACCGTTTGTTTACTTTCTCGGTTTATGTTCGGAATTTGACTATCCTCATTCGAAATGAACTTACGAATAATCATTTCTATAACAAGCGACTTATCGCCAAAGGACTTATATACCGTAATGATGTCATCAAGCTCACCTTGTGAAATATTTTGACCATACAAATCATTGTAGGCAATGGATACAAATTCAATGTCTGTTTTTAGTCTGTTTTTATCGGCAGAGGCTGGGTTGACTTCAACATTCTCTACTTCAAACAAATAATTGGGGTCTTTAGAACAAGCAACTATTAAGCATGTACAAATAAGACTTATGTAAAAATAATGTTTCATTCTATTCCTAGGTATTCGTCTGTTATTAAAATGCGCTTTTGCAATTCCTTATAATCCTTATCAGTCTTAAAAAGAGTAGTGAGCTCGTAACTTTCTGATGAGCTAGGGTCACGGAATAATATTCTATTGTAAATATTGATTACTTGACCTTCATAATAACCATCGTGGTTGAAAAATAAATCGTTAAAATCCGATTTGCTATTTCCATTGCCTCCAAAACAAACGGCTTGTTCATCATCTAACATATTAACGCCGTTTTCTATTTCATATTCTGTTGGGTATCTGTGTAAAAAATTTTGATAGATAGATACGACATAATTAAAACTACCCATATTAATTTCGTCATAAATGAAATTATCTACGCATCTAGCTTGGATTTCTGTAATAGTAGCGTCATTGGATTTCAAATCGTCAGTACTGTTATAAAGTAAATACAATTTTACTAAACCTTCTTCAATCTCTTGTATTTCAAATGGGTCGTCGCTGTTTTCTAAAGCTTCTTCAAATCCATTAATATAATCTTCTCTTATTTGATTGGTATCTACGCCATTGATTAAATCTTGTCTAATGATATTAAACATATTGCCGTAGTATTCCTCTTTGGCTTGTACGCTTTCTACAAGAAGTTCTCGACTTTCTTGAGTTACCTCATCTCCTAATAAGTTTCTTGCTGAATTGAACTCGTTTGTGTTGGGCTCTCGTCCCAGCATACTAATATAGAGTTTATTGATGTAATTTTCTTTTATTACACGATCTACGGTATAGTCTGGCGGAGCTACATTATTGGGGATAAGCTCCGTAGAGTCTTTACTACAACTGAATACTAAAGCAAGAACAAATAAGTAAAGGCTGTTACGCATTGAGAGAATTATTGATTTAACTCTCTAAATTTAGCAAAAAAGTGTGGAATAGTTTCTATTCCTTTTAGAAAATTGAAGATTCCATAATGCTCATTAGGCGAGTGTATGGCATCGCTGTCTAGTCCAAATCCCATTAGTATGGACTTCACATTTAGTTCTTTTTCAAATAGAGCTACAATAGGAATACTACCTCCACTTCTAACGGGTACAGGCTTTTTGCCGTAGGTAGCCTCCATGGCAGCACTCGCTGATAAGTAAGCTGGACTATCTGTAGGAGCTACATAAGGTTCGCCACCGTGATGTGGACGCACTTCTACTTTTACACTCTTTGGTGCAATGGCTTTGAAATGGTCTTCAAATAGCTTAGTAATTTCTTCATCGGTTTGATTGGGAACTAGACGCATAGAAATTTTAGCAAATGCTTTGGAGGCAATGACTGTTTTTGCGCCTTCTCCGGTATATCCGCCCCATATTCCATTAACGTCAAGGGTAGGGCGAATCCCTGTTCGTTCCATAGTGGTATAGCCTTCTTCACCGTGAATATCGCTAAGATCTAAGGCCTTTTTATAATGTTCGAGAGAGAATGGAGCTCGTGCCATATCTTCTCTTTCTTGGGCTGATAATTCAACCACTTTATCATAAAACCCAGGTATGCTGATATGATTGTTTTCATCTTTCAAGGAAGCAATCATTTCACATAAAATATTGATAGGATTGGCAACAGCACCCCCATATAAGCCAGAATGTAAATCTCGATTTGGCCCCGTAACTTCTACTTCTAGATAGCTTAAGCCTTTTAAACCTGTTGTAATTGATGGTGTGTCGTTAGCGATAATTCCAGTGTCAGATATAAGAATAGCATCGCATTCGAGGCGTTCCTTATTAGCTTTGACGAAATCGCCCAAGTTATCAGAACCGACCTCTTCTTCGCCCTCAATCATAAACTTGACATTACAGGCTAAAGTGTTGGTTTGCATCATCAACTCAAAAGCTTTGACGTGCATAAACATTTGTCCTTTATCATCGCAAGCTCCACGAGCAAAAATAGCACCGTCAGGGTGTATGTCTGTAGTTTTAATTACGGGTTCAAAAGGGCCGCTCTCCCAAAGTTCTAAGGGGTCGGCAGGTTGTACATCGTAATGACCATAGACTAAAACAGTAGGTAGATTAGTGTCAATGATTTTTTCACCATAGACAATAGGGTATCCTACAGTGGGACAAATTTCTACCTGGTCAGCACCAGCTTTGACTAAATGGTCTTTGACGGATTCGGCACAAGCGTGAACGTCTTGGCTATAAGCGGGGTCTGCACTAATGGAAGGAATACGAAGTAAATCCATTAATTCTTCTAAGAATCGGTCTTTATTTTCTTGAATGTATGTCTTAATGTGTTCCATAATTATACGAGACTATTTCCTGTCATTTCTTGGGGGATGTCTATTCCCATAATGGTTAGTATAGTTGGGGCAATGTCGCCCAGTTTTCCGTTGTTTAAATGCGTGTAATCGCTGTTCAATAAAAAGCTTGGCACTAGGTTAGTAGTGTGTGCTGTGTTAGGACTACCGTCAGCATTAATAGCAAAGTCGGCATTGCCGTGGTCGGCAATAATGATAAAGGCATAATCGCTTTTCAGTCCTGCTTCAACAACTTCTTTAGTACATTGATCTACTGTTTCTACAGCTTTAATGATGGCGTCATAATCTCCAGTATGTCCTACCATATCGGGGTTGGCAAAATTAAGACATACAAAGTCGGCAGTAGCTTGTTCTAGCTCAGGCACAATTTTAGCTACAACTTCATGAGCACTCATCTCGGGTTGTAAGTCGTAAGTAGCTACTTTTGGAGAGTTTGCCATCAGTCGATTTTCACCTTCAAATTCTGCCTCTCTACCGCCTGAAAAGAAAAAGGTAACGTGCGGGTATTTTTCTGTTTCTGCAATACGTATTTGCTTCAATCCATTTTCGGCAATGACTTGTCCAAGTGTATTGTTTAGGTTGTCTTTTTCAAATATGACGTTTACATTTTTGAAATTTTTATCGTACATCGTCATAGTTGTATAGTGTAAGTCTAAAGTAAACATATCAAACTCTGACTTATCTTCTTGAGTCAGTACAGAAGTGATTTCTCTACATCTATCTGTTCTAAAATTAAAACAGATGACAGCATCACCGTCTTTAATCCTTGCTACAGGCTCATTATTATCATTGACACAAACTAAGGGTTTTATAAATTCATCAGTAACACCATCTTCATAAGATTTTTGAATACTCTGTACTATATCTTTTGTCGATTTTCCTTGACTTTTAGTTAATAAATCGTAGGCTAGTTTCACACGTTCCCAGCGATTATCTCTGTCCATAGCGTAATACCTGCCACAGACTGAAGCTATCTTTGCACCATAAAGGTTGTTTTCTAATTCTTCTATGAATCCTTTGCCACTTTTTGGGTCGGTGTCTCTGCCGTCGGTAAAGACATGAACAAAAACTTCTTTTACTCCAGCTTTTTGTGCTAAGCGACATACTTCGAATAGGTGTTGGAAATGGGAGTGGATACCACCATCTGAAACGAGTCCCATAAAATGCAAAGCTTTGTTATTGTCATTAGCATAGTCAAAGGAAGCTTGCAAGTTTGGCATTTGCTCGAGAGTGTCTTCAGCACATGCTTTATTGATTTTAGCTAGGTCTTGATAAACAATCCTTCCTGCGCCAATGTTGAGGTGTCCAACTTCAGAATTTCCCATTTGTCCTTCAGGTAGTCCTACTTCCAAACCATCGGTTTGCAGTTCAGCATTGGGGTAATTGTTGTAAAGTGAATCTATAAATGGGGTGTTAGCATTATGAATAGCATCCGATTTAGTCTTATCACCATGACCCCATCCGTCTAAAATCATTAAAACCGTCTTCTTTCCTCTCATAGAGCACAAATATAATTGCTTTATTGTCAATTTTAAAGACTAAAACCACTTAAATAAGTTAACCTATATTCATCTTTGATGGCAACCTAAAGACAATGTTTAGAATGGAATATTTATTTCAAATAGGCTGAGTATATCCACACTAAATTTTCCTCACTTTCAATGCTAAACATGTACTTGCCAATAGGAAATAATATTAAAAATAAATTAGTAATAATCAAATGAATAGCTATTGTAGCATTTGAATATTTTTGATTGAGGTCATTTGTTGTTTTCATGGTCTTGTTTTTTAGAAGTTTTAGGGGTATAAAAGCTGTTCTAATTCTTTGAGGTCTTTTGGTATAATTGAATATTTTTTGTCATTAAGTTGGTATTGTATTTTACAAACTGTGTCAGAATCCCAAATTTCTTTGCTTTTGTATGCAAATAACAATAAGGTATCGCCTTTCTCAAATTTCTCAGGCTTTATGCTGTAGTTTAAAACCTTTTGATGTGCTTTTATGGATTGTATTTTAAAAAAAGAGTCATTAGCTGGAGCGATGCATTTAAAACGATAATTCGTACCGCTACCCGTTTCTGGACGTCCTCCAATCCAATGTTGATATGTAGAAGAAATTATAAATTCTTGAGTGTTACAAGAAAAAAGAATAACCAAGAAAATTAAGTGCATTTTCATATTACAAAGTTAATAAAAAACACTTTGAAAAATCATTTTAAAATTTCTTATTTAAAATTAGTCTAAATAAAAATAATGTATTTATCTTTGCTAAAAATTAAATACAAAAAACTCAAAATAATGAGATTAAAATCACACATATTAATTGCTTTAAGCTTTCTAGCAATACCTTTATTACAGGCTCAAAATACAGCTGAGAATATATTAGGTGGTAAAGAAGGTTTGATTATTGGAGGTTATGGTCAAATTGATGGAAACTTCAATTTAGACGATGACAACAAAATGAATTCTAATGGTAAACTTGATGTTCACCGTTTGGTAACCTTTTTAGGTTATAAGTTTAATGACAAAGCTACTTTTGTTTCGGAATTAGAGTACGAACACGTTGTAGAGCTTTATGTTGAACAAGCCTTTTTAGACTATAAAATAAAGGACAATATGAGTCTTCAAGCTGGTTTGATGCTTATTCCTATGGGGATTCAAAATTTATATCACGAGCCTCCAACATTCAATGGTGTTGAACGTACTAACGTAGACAAATATATTGTTCCTACGACTTGGAGAGAAATTGGCGTTGGAATTAATGGTCGCTTAGATGAGCAATCCATTAACTATCAGTTGATGATGGTCAATGGTCCATTAGGATACGACAATGGTTCAGCTAATTTTAGTGGTAAAAAAGGTCTTAGAGGTGGTCGTCAGAAAGGTGCAGAAGCGACTGTTTCGGACTTTGACTTTGCAGGTAGATTATCTTACTTCGGTATGTTAGGTTGGAACTTTGGAGCATCTTTTTATAAGGGTAATTCTGAAACTTCTGATTTTGAAGCAGATTCTACTCAAGTTGGCATAACTATGATGGGAGTTGATGCGAGATATAATAACGGTCCTTTCCAAGCTAGAGGTCAGTACATTCTTGCCAATTTAGAAAATACGGCTGAGTATAACGCTAAGACTGGTGCTGATGTGGGCTCAAAATTATTAGGTTATTACTTAGAAGCTGGATACAATGTTTTAGATGGTAAATCTGAAAATGAGCTAATTGTATTCGGACGTTATGAGAATTATAATACACACGAAGAAACAGATGGTTTTGACGCTAATGCTGCTTACGATAGAATTGACAAGACAGTAGGTCTGACTTACAAGTTAAATCAAGGTGCTGCTTTTAAAGCGGACTATCAGTTAAAAAGTACTGAGGCATCATCTGAAGAAACAAAACACCTTAACCTTGGCGTTGCCGTTTGGTTCTAATTTTAGAAAATTGGTTAGTAAAATTTATAATCAAATGCTTATCAAAAGAGTTGTACCTACCATACTGGTGGGTATACTCTTTTTAGTACTTTGTGCTAATAAGGCATATGCTCAGTGGGTGCCATCAGACAAGATGTTGTCCAAAGCAGAGCTTAGTGTTCAGAAGCAGTTTAATATTGATTATTCCAAATCAGCTATCGATTTGAACCCTAATTATTATGAGTTAACTACAAACGATAGCATCATTGGTTATATGTGTTTACAACAAGCGCCTAGTAAGCACGATATGTTTGATTTTTTAGCCATTTACTCTAGTGAAATGAACTTGCTTAAGCTTCAAATTTTGGCATATAGAGAAAATTATGGTGGTGAAATTGCCAATAAGCGATGGCTAAAACAGTTTTTGACACGCCCTACAGAAAAAGTCCAAGCCATTTCTGGAGCAACTATTTCTGTAGAATCTATGAAAATGGTCGTATCTTCGCTGAACCAAAAAATGAAAAATTGGCATCAAGTACACCACATAACAAGCAAGTAATGGATTTCAAACTTCAGCAATTACCCAAAGCCCTCAGAATATCTTTATCTGTTTTTTTGCTGACGCTTTCTTTTGGTTACTTTTCGGGTTTAGATTTATTAAAGCATACTACAGATTTCAAATCTAAGGGCATACAAGAAAATGTACTTGGAAACGAATTTAACGAAGAAGCAGAGGAGTTGCATTTTAAGATGTCTGAAAGAGAATTACACGGTATAATTCATAGTCATGTAATAACTATTTCTATACTATTTGCTATTTTATCTTTTATGGTATTTTTTACTAGTTTACCTAGTGGACTTAAGTCCTTTTTAATGATAGAGCCTAACATTTCTTTAGTTGTTACCTTTGGTGGTTTGTGGCTACTTTGGTTAGGGCATACATGGGTTAAGTATGTAATAATGATATCAGGTATTTTGATGCATTTGTCCTTAATACTGCTGGTTGTAACGCTGTTATGGCAATTACATTTGAAAAAAGACAATTAAACTTTGGCTTCTTTCCAATATTTGAAAGGAACAATCAACATTCCAAAACAAGACCCATCTTCTTTTACTAGACTTTTATGATGCACTTTATGTGCTTTTCGTATAGCTTTAAAATAAGGTATGCGTGTGCGCTTGAATAGCTTTATGCGTTGATGAATGAAGACTTCATGAACTATAAAGTAGGCAAAGCCATAGAGCGTAATTCCAATTCCAACATAAAGAAGGGTAGAACCTATAATCATAAAGGCAGCGCCAGGAATAGCAAAAATTAGAAAGAAAGCATCGTTGTTTTCTAGGATTCTATCTTTATTGACTTGGTGATGGTCTTTGTGTAATTTCCATAAAAATCCGTGCATAACATATTTATGCGTTGCCCAAGCGATGAATTCCATTAGCCAAAATGTGACAATAACGATGGATATATTTAAGATTAAGCTCATGAATTGAAATTAAGCAATTAAAACTTCTTTTTTTACGGTTGATTTTATTTTCAAAACTCTGTCAACACAGATTTTAAACCATGGTGTAAAAGTATGAGGATTTTCGTTGATTTCCTGTATTAAATCGTTCGAATTTATATATCTATAATCTCCAACTTCAGATGGGTTAGGCTTAGGTTTTTCATCAGAGAAACCGATATAAACATGATCTAGTTCATTTTCAATAAGTCCATTGTCAAACGAAGCACGATACAAGAAATTAAAAGCAAAAAACACATCACATTCTATTCCCATTTCTTCTTTGAGTCGTCTTTCTGCAGCACGTTTTACTATTTCATTACCTCTAGGGTGACTACATGCTGTATTGCTCCACAGACCCGGTGTATGGTATTTGTGAAAAGCACGTTGTTGGAGTAACATTTCTCCTTTACTATTAAAAACAAAAATAGATATAGCTCGATGTAAAAGCCCTTTTTGATGTGCTTCTAATTTACCTATTTTACCAATAGGGTTGTCATTTTTATCTACCAGTATAACTTGTTCTTCCATCATTTAATGTTTTGAAAATTGGTATTATAAATTGTTGAAGTTCTTCTGAAGTTGTATAAATATTATTATTAATAAATTGACTATCCTCTTCCATATTTAGTTTGTAATCTAAAATAGCAGGAGTGCCGTCTTGTACACAAAATCGTAAAAATCTTAGTTCAATATCTTTAGGGTATTGACTAATCACCTTCTCTAATTGTTCTTTACCTTCTCCAAATGACTTGAGTTTATCAATAGGATTTATAGCAAATTTACTCTGAAGTAAAATAGCGATAGCGTGGTATGTAAACTTCTTATAGCCACTTTCAATTGAGCTATTTTTTGTCAGTTCATACAGTTCGTTAGCCTTATCTTCTTCAAATGAGGCTTCTATGTACAATTCTCTAAGCTCCGAAAGATTAAGTTCTTGTGCTTGGATATTAGCTAAAGAGAGCAATAAGGATATGATAATCCAAAATTTCATATCAAGTTAAATTGATTTTTGACCATAGATTGTAGCATCAAACTGATTTTATTAGAATTAGGAATTCTGATACGCTCTTGTAAAATTCTTGAAGATGGTAAGGATTTAATCTTGCGGAATAAATTATAATAATAGATATAAGCCAAATAGACTCCACCTCTAGAACTCAATGGTAGTTTTTTTATTCCAACAAGAGCATCTGCAAAATCAATTTCTATATCTTCTTCTATTTTTTGTTTATCTTCTTCTGAGAAGTTTACCATATTAACTCCTGGAAAATAGGTTCTCCCTAAATAGGAGAAGTCGCTGTTAGCATCTCTAAGAAAATTAACTTTTTGGAAAGCCGAACCTAAACTCATAGCACTAGGTTTAAGAGCTTCATATTGTTCTTCTTTACCCTCAACAAAGACTTTTAAGCACATCAGACCAACTACTTCTGCTGAACCTAAAATATATTTATTGTATTTGTCGGTATCATAGGTTTGCAATTCATCCAAATCCATTTCCATACTATCTAAGAAAGTATTGATAAGTTCCCATTCAATATTGTAATCATGTACTACTTTTTGGAAACTATTTAAGATAGGGTTCAAGCTAATTTTAGATTTAATAGCGTCTATAGTATCTTGCTTGAATTTGTGAAACAAACGGTGTTTGTCATAATCGTGAAAGGTATCCACTATTTCATCAGCAAATCGGACAAAGCCATAGATGCCATAAATAGGGGCGTGTAATCTTTTATCTAAGGCTTTGATGCCAAAGCTAAAACTTGTACTGTAGGCTATAGTTGTCAGCTTACTGCATTTGTCAGAGACATTGTCAAAAATATACTTCATAATTAGATTAGGTTAGATTCTACAATGTGTTTTGCAACGACTTGCCCGGAAATAATAGAAGGGGGCACGCCAGGTCCGGGTACTGTCAGTTGACCTGTGTAGAATAGGTTATTTATTTTCTTATTAATAATTTTAGGTTTAAAATTTGCAGTTTGAAGAAGTGTGTTTGCTAATCCGTAAGCATTGCCTTTGTAAGCGTTGTAGTCGTTTACGAAATCCTTAACACAATAACTTTTTTTATACTCAATATAATCTCTAATAGTCTGTCCTGTAAAGTTTTCAAGACGCTTAAGCATTATGTCAAAGTATTTTTCTCTAACACTTTCACTGTCTTTAAGTCCTGGTGCGATAGGCATCAAAAAGAAGATATTTTCTTTACCTTTTGGAGCTACACTTGGATCTGTTTTTGAAGGGCAACAAACATAAAATAGAGGTTTGTTGGGCCACTGAGGATCAGTATAAATTTCATTGGTGTGTTGTTCAATATCTTCATCAAAAAATAAATTGTGATGAATAAGTTTATTGAGTTTTTTATTTACACCAACATAAAACAATAGGCTAGAAGGAGAGAAGGTTCTTTTTTGCCAGTAGCTATCATTGTAGTTTCTGTATTTAGGTGGTATTAATTTGCTGTCAACGTGGTTGTAGTCTGCTGAACCTACAACTATATCCGTTTCAAATATTCTTTTGTCTGTTACGATTGATTGGATAGTTTTATCTTCAATATTAACGGATTGTACAGCTTCGTTAGTATGAAATTCAACGCCTTGATCTGAACAAATTTCTTTGAAAGCATCAATGACTTTTCCAAAACCTCCCATTGGGTAGAAAGTACCTTTTTTAATGCCTGAATAGGTCATTAGACTATATAATGCTGGAGTTTGGCTCGGTGCAGTTCCTAAGAATAGTACAGGAAACTCTAACAAAGATTTTAGATATGGGTTTTTAAAATACTTAGCTACATGCTTTCTGTAAGAAGTGAATACTTGTAGCTTAAAGACATTAGCAAAAAGCTCAGGCTTGCACACCTCTGATAGAGATAAGCCGGGTTCGTAAACCAATTGGTTGATGCCGAAGTCATATTTAAATTCGGCTTCTTTCATAAATTCTTCTAACTTTTTAGATGAACCTTTTTCAAAATGCTCGAACATTTCACAAACTTCTGACCATTCAGATGATAGTTTCATAGTTTTGTCTTGTTCGAAGATGATTTGAAAACCAGGATCTAATTGAATGAGCTCAAAGTAGTCACTTGCTTTTTTGCCAAATTGAGCAAAAAATTTATCGAATACATCTGCCATCCAATACCAACTTGGCCCCATATCAAATGTATAGCCTTCAGATTCAAATTGTCTAGCACGACCACCGATACTTGCGTTTTTTTCAAAGACACTAACTTGATGCCCTTCTTTAGCAAGAAAAGCAGCAGCGCTTAAGCCTGAAAATCCACTTCCTATGACTGAAATTTTGCTCATTTGTAGTCCTATGATTTTACGAATTCATAAAATTCATTTCTTGTTTTATTGGACTTAATGAATTCTCCAGTTAATTTGGAGGTTTTCATAGATGTTCCTTGATGTCCTACACCTCTACATTGTACGCAATTGTGTGAGGCCTCAATCATGACTGCTACACCTTTATTATTTTCAACAATTTTGTTTATTGCATCGTGAATTCGAACGGTGAGATTTTCTTGAATAGCACCTCTACGAGCATAATGTTCAACAATTCTATTAAGCTTACTTAAGCCAATAATCTCTTGGTTAATTTGAGGAATATATGCTATGTGTGCTTTACCCATAATGGTTTGATGGTGGTGTGAACACATAGATATAATAGGAATATTACCCTCAAATATGATACCGTCATATTCGTAATTAGGAAAAGTTGTAATTTTAGGAAAAGCATTGTAACGCCCTGCCCACAAGTCATTGACATATGCCTTAGCAACTCGTTTTGGAGTTTCCATGGAGTTGGGGTCGTTTTTCCAATCGCAACCCAAAGCGTCTAAAAACTCGCCAAACTTAACGGCAGCTTTATCAATCATTTCAAGCTTTTCCTCTTCGCTCAAGGCACCATTGATATTTACTCCATCTGCATAACCTATATTTCTAAGTTCTGGGTTTAACTCAATGATTTGAGCTGATGAGCCATTTATAAATTTGTTATTATCCATAATATTCTACATAGTTATTTTCTGTTTCATACAATTTTACGCTGTATAGATTGTTGCCTGTAGCTTGTATATCACTTTCTAATTCTTCATAAATCTTTATGGCGATATTTTCAGCAGTAGTTATAGTATCTTTCATAAAATCAACTTCAAGGTTTAAGTTTTTGTGGTCCATTTTTTCAACTATTCTGTTTTTGATAATATCGCTCAATATTTTTAAGTCTATAACATAGCCTGTATCGGGGTCAACAGTTCCTTCAACAGTTACAAATAAGTTATAGTTATGTCCGTGCCAATTTTTATTAGCACACTTTCCAAATATTTGCTCATTTTTTTCGTCAGACCAGTTTGGATTGAACAAACGATGGGCAGCATTGAATCTTTCTCTACGGATAACTTGTACGGTTTTCATTTTGTATAAACTTACGAGGCTAAAATTATACAAAAATGCTTAGCTTTGCAAAAAAAAGATGAAAATATTATTAATTGGTTCTTCCAGCGACATCGCTCGCTCTCTAGTAGAAAATACAAGTTCTGAGTTTGAATTTATCGAACTAACTTCAACACCAACCTTAGCCAATCAACACAAAATTGATATTCAAAATGAGGAAAGCTTCCTTCAAATTGATGGCGAAATCAATGGAATAGTCTATTTTCCTGGCTCAATAAACCTTAGACCTTTTTCAAGTTTGAAGCTGTCTGATTTTCAGACGGATTATGAAATTAATGTATTGGGTTTGATCAAAACAATGAAGCATTATCACAAACAATTAGCATCGGATTCATCGGTAGTTTTTATCAGTTCTGTTGCAGCCTCAGTTGGGATGCCTTATCATGCTTCTATTTCGATGTGTAAGTCTGCTATAGAAGGACTTTGTCGTTCTCTTGCTGCCGAGTGGTCGCCTAAGGTCAGAGTTAATTGCATTGCACCATCTGTTGTACAAACTAAGTTGTCTTCTCGTTTGTTTAGAACAGATGCTCAGGTTGAGCAAATGAATGCCCGTCACCCTCTACAAAAGGTCGGTCAGCCCAAAAATATATCGGACGCTATTTCATTCTTATTGTCTGATAAGTCTTCTTGGATTACCGGACAGACTTTGCATGTTGATGGTGGACTCTCTAGCTTAAAAAAATAAAAATGTTTTCATTCATTTGGCGGTTTAAATACCTGCTTTCCATTGTCAGCTTAACATTATTTGTCTTTTGTTTTAAGCAACTGCTCAATGCTAATATTTATTTTGATTCTGAAAGGATTATCAATGAATTGGAAGCTGCCAATGTGGATATCAATGTCTTAGACGATAACAATTTAGTCTTTTTTGGAATGACCTTTGAGGATAGTTTAAGCTATCAAGATATGTTAGATGTTGCGGCTTTTCACAAATCCTTGAAAAAGTCAGACTATGTGAAGCGTGTTTTTAGTCTTGTAAATGACCGTCAAATTATAAATACGGGCTTGTTTCCAATTTCCAAAAAAGTATTGAACGTAAATGATAAAGAATCTTACATAAAGTCTATTAAAAAAATAGGTGCTCATGGAAATAACTTCATATCGTCTGATGGAAAGAAGTTACTTTTTTTAGTGGAAAATATGTCTAGTCTTAGTAAAGATGATAGTCGAAACTTTGTCAAATCTTTGTATGAAACGGATTTGAACGAAAACATGACTGAAGTGTTTGTTAGTGGCCGTTTGCCTAGTGAATTATATTTTGAGAATAAAGTCATTCAAGAATTCATAATACTTACTTTAGTTAGTGGATTTTTATGCTTTTTATTTTTATTGTTCATTACAAAAAATCTGAAGTTAGTTGTACTAACTGTCTTTAGTGTCATTGCTAGTATAGTTGTGAGTCTAGGACTTTCTCAAGTTTTATTTGGAGGTATAGAATTGGTAATGATAATTACACCAGCAATCTTATTCATTGTTTGTCTTTCTGATATAATGCATTTAACCAATAAACAATCCAATGTTACCTCATCTAAGGGTGCGTTCTTTCATATGAGAATGGATACAGTTGGCAAGGCTGTTGCTTTAACTTCTATAACTACAGCTATGAGCTTTTTGACATTTTTGGTTAATGATGTAGTACCTATACTTCGTTTTGGCTTAATCACTTCCGTAGGCGTTGTTTTCACACTTTTTATTGCCATCTTAGTTTATGCCATAAGTGTAGATAAGAACTTTAACGAATCAAGCCCTGTGAAAGTAATTCAACAATTTACAGATGCTGTAATAAGCTTTTTGAAAAATGGGCAAAGGTCTAAGTCTTTTCATTTTTTTATGGCGATTTTAATTGCCGTTGGTTTGTATGGGGTGACTAATGTTCAAATAGATAATTACCTGACTGATGAAATCAACAAAAAGTCAAAGATTTATCAGCAGACAGCTTTTTTTGACAGTCATTTTGGAGGGATTAAACCCATCACTATTTTTTTAGATAAAGAAAACCTTAGTGATTTAGAGGTATTGTCACAAGTCGAAAAATCCATTGAAGGATTGGGCTTTATGGTTGATTTTTCTAATACTAATACGACTTCTATGATGTTAGAGCAACTAGGTTTCGCTGATCAAGATTTAGTCGACAAATATTTTTACATATGTCGCTCTGGCGATGAGGGTTCGCTAGCAACCTTAGAAAAATTAAAATCTTTAGAAAATGAATATACGGCAAGTGGTTTAGAGTTTAATTATTCTGGTGCTGGATATTTATTTGATATTCTAGGTAATGACCTAACTAGACAGCTTATTTTCGGCTTGCTAATTGCTATATTTTCTATTGGCTTAGTGTTCTTTTTGCTAAATAAGTTTGACTTCAATTATTTCATTATTGCGATTGTCCCTAATTTGACTCCTATCGTTGTTTGTGTAGGCTTATTGTATTTGAATGGCTTTTACTTTAGCCTGTCAAATGCCTTCATTTTTACTATAGTTTTTGGATTAATAATTGATGATTCTATTCATCTAATTAGTGCCTATGCTAATGCTAGAAAAAGAAAAATATCAAAGTCAGAATCTTTGGATGTAGTCGTTAGTAAAACTGGTGACGCTATTCTTAAAACTACTTTGATTGTTATTATCTGTCTTTTTCCACTTTCTTTTTCGGAGTTTAAGTCTGTTTCTCAGTTATCGGTCATTACGATATTGAGTGCTTTTATTGCTGTCTTTTTCGATTTGGTTTATTTACCCTTAATTATCAAAAAACTAACTAAGTAGTCATAAGCCATTAAGCTCGGCTTTGAAAAAAGACCATAAGTTTTCGGGAAGATTATCTTGATCAAAAAAATCGTAGTGGTCATTCTCGTGATTGAGTGAAATGTCACTGCCTTTAGTTTTCGACTTATAAAACCAATATTCATCATTATTAAATGTGCAGTGTTTTACGAATTGAGGGTTATGTAGCTCTATGCTAGTTTCTTCTTTGGTTTCTCTTATTACAGCTAGATTTGGTTTTTCGTTAGGCTTTATTTTGCCAACCACTGGTGTCCATATGCCTGGGTAAAAGGGATTAGTCAAAGTCCTTTTTAATAATAGTACTTTATTGTCTTTGAATATGAAGTGGACACAATATTTCATTTTTGAACTTTTGGGCAATACCAACTCTTTCTTTGGTCAGAGGTTGTACTACTTATAACCTCATTTCCATATTCATCTTTTTTCTTGCCATACACCTTAAGTTCAAATTTTGAGACGTGAAAAGGGTTTTTGAAATCTTTGAGTTCGGCACCGCCACTTATATAACTGCTTTGCATGATGTCTTTAGTAGCTAGTAGTAGTTCTTTGACTTTTTTGGAAGACAGTTTGCCCCATTGTTTTTCAGGGTGTAATTTGGTGGCATACAAGGCTTCAGATTTGATGTAGTTGCCAACACCTGGAAAGAAGCGTTGGTCCATGAGTGTTGAACAAACAGACTTGCTTTGATTGACTTTTTGTTTGAGGTGTTTCAGGTGCTCGTCAAAGTCATAATCTTCATTAAGAAGGTCATAAGTGTTGAAATGCTTTTGTTGAAGTTGTTCTTTATTGAGAATTCTCATTTTTCCAAACTTTCTGACATCTCTAAAGAACAATTCTCTGTCTTCAGCGCTAACTTTAAAATGACAATGTTTTATGTTATTCTCGCTCCAACCACCAGTCATACCGAGGTGGAAATTAAAATATTGTCCATTGGAAAGGGGTAAAAAAATGTTCTTTCCTATGGTGAATGTGGCTTGAAAATCTTTTGGGTGGTATTGCTTTATACAGTCAAATACGTCTGCATACTTTTTTTCATAATATTCAGTAAGTAATTCAAATTTAATATTTTTTGCTCCGTCAAAAAACGAATTATAATAGGAAGATGCTATTTTAACCTCGGGTCCTTCAGGCATTATTTTAATACAACAATAACTTCGTTTCTTCTATTCAAAACTTTGTAAGGCGAGTCGTAAACCAACAATTCAAATTCATCGGTATATGCGATATCGTATTTTTCAAGTGTATCTATTAATTCTTGTTTTTTACGCTTGACCTTAGTGCTATTGGAGTATCCTGAAAAGCGAATAGCAGCTACTTTTCTTGAATCCATTTTTATTATATCTATCTCATTGGAGTTAGGGGTGGGCAAACTCTCCATTTCATAGCGTTCTGGCATAAGGAACATCATTTCTTTATTTTTTGAGGATAAACGCATATTAACAGGTGAAGTCATACCAATTTGTTCGTTTTTATCATTTCCACCAAATATATAATTGGCAAGTACTCTAAATTGAGAGTTATTGCCTGATTGCGAAAAGTGACTGGCATATATAAGTGCTGGATACTGCCTAATTTCGACAGAATCTATGGTTCTAATGATATTGTAGTTTTCAGTTTTACTCACGCTAAAAGAAAATAGGGCATATACACTAAGTATAGCTATGGTTAAAAATAATAATTTTTTCATTATTTCAGTTTTTCAATAATTTGTTCATCTAGTGGGTTTACGCCACTTTTGAAATAAGCAATTAACTCTCCGTCACCGTTTATCAAAAATTTATTGAAGTTCCATGACACCTCAAAATTATCTAATTCGTTTTGCTCTTTGTTAGTCAGCCAAGCATAAAGTGGGTGCTGATTTTTTCCTTTGACATTTACTTTTTCTGTCATAGGAAATGTCACATCAAACTTACTTTCACAAAATGTTTTTATCTCTTTTTCGCTTGCTGGCTCTTGTGACCCAAACTGATTGCAAGGAACAGCTAGTACTACCAGTTGATTAGCGTATTTCTGACTTAGCTTTTGCAAATCGGCATACTGTGAAGTATAGCCACAATAGGAGGCAACGTTTACTATTAGAATGTATTTACCTTTGAAATCTGACATTTTGATTTCTTTATTTTCTATAGATGGTATAGATAATTCGTAGAAAGATTGAGAATAAGTTGAGTTCATAATAAAAAATGAAAATATAATTAGAATAAAGGGTCTCATGCTGTTGCTGTGTTAAAAAAAGTGAGAGAGTTTTCACTCTCTCACTTAAAAATCAAATTAACCTTGATTTACAATCTACTTGCGTAGATTGTATCTTTTTATACTTGTTCCATTAGAATAGATGTCAACTAAAATCTTCTCTTGAGAATCTCTATCGACCAATTCACCTAATAGATTTATGGTGTATAAATATTCTATATCTTTTTCATTTAAAAACGCATTTATTGTTGTAGGCTCATCATCTGCTATTAGTACAGCATTAATGACATGTACTACTCCATTGTTAGCTACAATATCAGGTTGAATGACTGTTGACATATCAATCATTACGCTACCAGCATCTATACTGACAACTAATACATCATCGTTCAATGTTGGTACTTCCATACCATCAGATAAGTCTGTTGATATCACATCACCGGAGTGAACATGGTGTAAGAGTATTTCTGTCAAAAGAGGAATATCAGCAAGTAAGTCGTCTAATGCTCCTGCAGGTAATGCATCAAAAGCATCGTCTGTTGGTGCAAATACTGTAAATGGACCGTCGCCCGAAAGTGTTTCGCCTAATTCTGCGGCATCAATTGCTCCTTCTAAAGTAGTGTGAATTGGAGATGCCTTGATAATACTGTAAACGGTTGTGTCCTCTTGCCCAAAATCGGGTAATAATACTTTGTCAATAACATGTACTACTCCATTACTTGCGATTAAATCAGCTTGTGTAACTGTAGCAAGATCAATCATTACAGTCATGCCGTCAATCGATACAGTAAGTTCAGTCTCATTAAGTGTTGGTACCATCATAACATCAGATAAGTCTGTTGATATCATATTGCCAGAGTGAACGTGATTCAATAATAAATTTGTTAATTGCTCGGTATTTGCTAATATTAAGTCTAAAGCACCAGCAGGTAAGCCATCGAATGCATCGTCAGATGGGGCGAATACTGTAAAAGGACCATTACCGGACAGTGTTTCAACTAAATCAGCTTGTGTAACAGCAGTTTCTAAGATATTGTGATCTTCTGAATTTACTATAATGTCTACTACCGTACCGTTATTTACTACATTTATAACCCCAACCATTCCTTGAAGTGCATGATTACCAACAGAGCAATCATAGTTATAAGTGCCTTCTAAATTAAATGTGTGCGTATAGATAGTAGCACCAACTGTGTTAGTAGAAGGTGAGTTAAAACTTTCAGGATTATTAAAACTTTCTCCTGAAATAGAACTAATGTTTCCATTAACATCGTGTGTGCCTCCATCATTAATCCAAACAACTGTATCGCCAACATGTATTGTAAGTTCATTTGGAGTGTAATAGTACATTCCAGAATTGACTTGATGTACAGTAGCAAATGCTGTTAATGAAATTAGGGATAAAAATATGGTGCGTAGTAAATGTTTCATAATTTATTTTGTTTAGTTAAGATGGTACAAATATATAACTTTTTTAAATTTGTATAAATTTTTTGCAATAATGTTATACAAAATACATATATTTGCATAACATTTTAAGACTATAGTGTCTATAAAACTTTAATAATTGGTACTATGCCAAGAAAGAAGAAGCAAAGAATTTCAATAGAAGAAATAAAAAAAAGAACTCCAAAAATTATCTTTTACACAGATAAAATGAAAATCAACTTAAAATCGATGAGTAGTTTGGATTTTTGGTTTAATAAATACCCAAATGGTAAATATATAGTCAATGACTAAGTATAGTATAGACCAGTTTTCACAAATTACGGGTATTACAAAATTTGTGTTGAGGACTTGGGAAAACCGATACGGTTTTCTAAAGGCTAAGCGTACTGACACAAAGATTCGTTTCTACACCGACGATTTACTTGTTCGTGCTTTAAATTGTAATTACCTATTAGAAAACGGGTACAAAATTTCAGCTATTTCTAAATTATCACATGATGAAATATCAACTAAGGTAGACGAAATTAAAAATAGTGCTGAAGATAATTCGATAGAGTCCTATTACATTGCCAAGTTGATAAAGTCAGCTCTTGATTTTGATTCTAATTTATTCAATTCAACTTATGAAAAAGGTGTAAAGGAGTTGGGTATTATTGAATTTTATAAATCGGTATTATTAGTGACCTTCTCTAAGATTGGTATTTTTTGGCTCACTAATAGAATTGCCCCTTCGCAAGAACATTTTTTATCGGAATTAATAAAACAAAAAATTGGTGCAGCAGCCGATTCAGCTTCCAACAATAAAATTAAAAAAGACTCGTGGCTCTTATTTTTACCAGAAAATGAATTTCACGAAATAGGATTAATTTTTGCTAAGTTTTTATTAATCCAAAACGGATATGAAGTGGTTTATTTAGGTTCTAATGTGCCATATGGTTCTTTATTGCAATTAGCAGAGAAAAAACACATAGATAATGTGTTATTCTTTTCTGTTTCTAATACGTCGAAAAGCAATTTAGATTTTACCATTAATTATTTGAACAAATCATTCCCAAAGTCTAAACATTTTCTAGTTGCTAATAGCTTAGATATTAATTTTCTCACAAAAGAACACGATATCACAATACTAGATAATCTAGATGATTTTGTAAAAATTATTTCTTAGAAATATTTCTACTTTCAATTAACTTCCGAATAAATTTTTTGTGGCCTTTACTATCTACAACCCTTAATTTTATTGTATAGTCATTTATTTGGACTTCTAAAACTCCATCGTTATTCAAAAAACTGATTTGATTGTAGCGTGACATTAAAACATACTCCTCATTTTTATGTCTAAAATATACTGCTACACCTTTGGATCTGAGCTCAAATGTACAATACACTAAATCTGTATATTCTTCAAAATCTATCTCAAAATTCTTTGGGCTTATTTTTAGTAATAGATATTTAGGAGAACCATAAAAACCATTTTTGATTTTTTGAGCTAAGGTGTAAGGATTGCCGCAAATTGCGAATAAATTTTCTCTGATTTTTTTCTGATTTTGACTTGTTTTAAATAGCATAGTTGTATATTTGTATAACAAAATTAACAAAAAGTTATACAATACTATCATTTATTTGAAAAATTGAGTTTTTTACACTAGACTATGGCGCATTACCAACTTCGAAAAGAACAGTTTCTAAAAACAGATATTCACACTATTTGGGATTTTGCATCCTCTCCAGCCAATCTGAAGGAGATTACTCCTGATTATATGCTATTTGATATAACATCAAAAGACCTACCAGAGAAGATGTATCCTGGAATGATTATTTCCTATAAAGTTTCCCCTTTGTTAAATATCAGGATGAATTGGGTAACAGAAATAACACAGGTAAAAGACAAACATTTTTTTATAGATGAGCAACGTTTAGGTCCTTACAAAATGTGGCACCATCAGCACTTTTTCGAAGAAAAAGATGGTGGTGTATTAATGACTGATATTGTCACTTATATTCCTCCCTTTGGTATACTTGGTGATATCGCTAATATTGTGCTTATCAAAAAACAATTGAAAGGCATTTTTGACTATAGATTTAAAGTAATGGATGAAAAATTTAATCAATAAATATGAAACGACCTTGGAATATAATTAGCCCTCCCGTTTATAGTTTAGTGACTTATGACGAACAAGGAAAAGTCAATATGAATATATGTACTTATGTTTCGGCAGTAAGTATGAAGCCAAAAATGTATTCTATAGCCATAGATTACACCACCAAAACCTATAAAAATTTAGAAAAATCATCTAAGGTGGTTCTTCAATTGTTAAGTGCTTCTAACCTTAAGGTAATAAGAAAGTTAGGTAAAATTAGTGGTAAGCTATTTGATAAAGACCGTTACCTCAATTCATACAATTTACTTCAATCTTGGAAAGATTATAATGTTCTAAAAGATACTTGTGCATTAATTGAGTTAGAAAAAAAATCGGTAGTCAATAATCACGGAGATCATGCTATTTTTTTATTTGACGTTACTAGTTTTAAAACCATTTCTGAAAAAAATGTCCTTTCATTTCAGGATTTAGTAGATAACAGAATAATACTATAATATATATATGCACCTTACAAAAGAGCAAATACAACAAACTTCACGAATCAAGCGTCTTAATATAATTAACTCAATTACGGGTGTTAAACCAGCAAATTTAATTGGTAGTATTTCTGAGAATGGGCATAGTAATTTAGCTATTTTTAGCTCTGTAGTTCATTTGGGAAGCAATCCTGCTCTTTTGGGTTTTATCTTACGACCTCAGCACGAGGTTAGGAGAGATACGTATGATAATATTATGCAAACGAAATATTACACTATTAATCATATTCCCTTTAACTATATTGAAAATGCCCATTACACCTCGGCTAAATTTGATAAGGAAGATTCAGAGTTTGATAGGTGCAAGTTTACTGAAGAATATTTATTTGATTTCGATGTACCTTTTGTAAAAGAAAGTCGTGTCAAGATAGGATTAAAGCTAGAAGAAATGTTACCTATCGAGCTGAATAAATGTGTAATGGTTATTGGTTCCATACAGCATTTATGGGTTGATGATGTGGCAGTCGAAGCCGATGGTCAAATCAATCTTGAGTTATTAGATGATGTTGGAATAGGAGGTTTGAATAGTTATTATAAATTAAAGCGTATTGCTCAGTTTCCTTACGCAAGGGTTCAAGAATTGCCAAATTTTAAGTAGATAATGAAAAAGTCTCTACCATATAAAAATTGTTTGATTTGTCAGAAACCTTTTTCTTGGCGTAAAAAGTGGGAACGGGTTTGGGAGGACGTTAAATATTGCAGTGAACGATGTAGAAGAAATAAAAATAACACGAATGGATAGTGTAAATATAATTTTACCTAATCAGCTTTTTAAGCATAGTGATTTATTGGATAATACCTATCCTGTTTATCTCGTTGAGGAATATTTATTCTTTAATCACTATCAATTCCACAAGCAAAAATTAGCCTTTCATAGAGCAAGTATGCAGTTTTATAAATCTTACCTTCAAGATTTAGGTAAGAAGGTTCATTACATTTCGGCTACAGACTCTAATTCGGATATCCGTAGGCTTTTGGAAAAGTTAATTAGTGAGGGTGTTCAAGAAGTTCATTTAATTAATCCCGTTGACAATTGGTTAGAAAAACGAATTTCAAATGCTACTAAAGATATCCAATGTGTCGTTTATGAAAGCCCCTATTTTATTAATCATTCGGATGAGTATTCTGAATTTTTTAAAACAACTAAAAAGAAGTTTTTTCAAACCTCATTTTATATTGAACAGCGTAAAAGATTAGGTATTTTACTAGATGAAAATGCTTCGCCAATAGGGGGCAAGTGGAGTTATGATACAGAAAATAGAAAGAAATATCCAAAAGGTAAAACGCCACCCAAAATCACTAAGCTTGAGTCCAATGATTTTTATATTGAGGCGGTAGGTTATGTCAAAAGCAATTTTTCTGATAACCCCGGGGATTTGTCTCAGACTCCAATTTATCCCAATGATTATCAACAATCTATTGAATGGCTCAATGATTTTTTAGACCAACGATTTCATGACTTTGGTGTTTATGAAGATGCTATAGTAGATTCAGAACATTTTCTAAATCATAGTGTTCTTACACCCATGTTAAACGTAGGTTTACTGACACCCATGCAAATTATTGATAGTGTGTTAGAATACACTAAGCAAAATGATATACCTTTAAATTCTTTGGAGGGTTTTATACGACAAATCATTGGTTGGAGAGAGTTCATTAGAGGTATTTATGTGGCTAAAGGGACAGAAGAAAGAAATCGCAATTTCTTTCAGCACAAACGAAAAATACCATCCTCTTTCTATGATGGTACAACTGGCATTATTCCTATTGATACGACCATACGCAAATTATTAAAAACAGGCTATGCTCATCACATTGAACGACTAATGATTTTAGGTAATTTTATGTTATTGTGTGAGTTTGACCCTGATGAAATATACCGTTGGTTTATGGAGCTATTCATAGATGCTTATGATTGGGTAATGGTGCCCAATGTATATGGTATGAGTCAATTTGCTGATGGTGGTCTAATGTCCACTAAGCCGTATATTAGTAGCAGTAACTACTTAAAAAAAATGAGTAATTACAAAAAGGCTCAATGGCAAGAAATATGGGACGCTTTGTATTGGCGTTTCATCGATAAACATAGAGAAGTATTTAATAAAAATATTAGAATGAAATTTATGGTTTCTATGTATGATAAAATGTTAACTGAAAAGAAAGAAAAATTCATCATTATTGCAGACAATTATTTTAAGTCTTTAGACGTTGAACTCAATTAAAAAATAAATTACAATATATGGCTAGAATTATCTTCACAACAGTACTCATTGGTTTCATTTTAAGTCTTGACCTTTACATATGGTCAGCTTTCAAAACACAACTCATTGAAAGACCTGTCTTTAAATATGCGTTTTGGGTAATTACTTTACTGACTATAACTTTTATGTATTTTCCAGCCATTAATACCAATATGACACTATATCCCAATTATATGGTTGTCATTTTTGGTTTTATTTTTTCCATTATTGCTACAAAGTTAGCCATGGTTCTTCCATTACTGATTGACGATTTACTACGCCTTTTCAAATATGTATATCAAGCTATTTTTGTCCAAAAGAGTCTTTCCTTAGGAGGTCAGCCAATAACTAGATTGGCCTTCTTAAAGAATACAGCTTTGGGTGTAGGAGCATTGATCTTCTCTACATTTACTTACGGTATTCTTGTTGGTCGTTTCAATTTTAAAAAACACTTTGTAGACTTAGCATTGAAGAATTTTCCAAAAGGGGCAAAACCTTTAAAAATTGTTCAATTATCAGACTTACATTTAGGCAGTTTTCAGAGAAAAGATAAGCTTATGGAAGCTGTTGAATTGATTAATGAAGAAAATCCTGATTTGATTTTCTTTACAGGAGATTTGGTAAACAACCACGCTTCAGAGGCTGCTCCTTTTGTAGATGTGCTCAAAAAGCTCAAAGCTAAATATGGTAAATATGCAGTTTTAGGTAATCACGATTATGCCGACTACATAGGTTTGGATTTGAAGTCTGATGAAGGAAAGTCAAAGTGGCAAAGGAATTTTGATGAAATACAACAGCATTTCACTAATTCAGATTTTAACCTTTTACTTAATGAAAGCCGATTAATAAATGTTAATGGATTAGAAATAAATGTTGTTGGTGTAGAAAATTGGGGCGATGGTAGATTTTCAAAATATGGTGATTTAGAGAAAGCTATGCTATCTGTAAAAGATGGAATACCAACTTTTTTACTCTCTCATGACCCAACCCATTGGGCTAACAAAGTTCTACAATTTTCAAAGCATGTGGATTTACAATTAGCTGGTCATACTCACGGTATGCAATTTGGGATAGAAATAGGAGGTGTCAAATGGAGTCCTTCTCAGTGGAAGTATAAATTTTGGGCAGGTCTTTACCAAGATAAGGAGCAATACCTTTATGTCAATAGAGGCATAGGTCATTTGGGTTATCCTGGTCGAGTAGGTATTATGCCCGAAATTACAGTATTAAACGTTCAATCAACTTAACAAACTACACATGAAATATTACTTTTCATTAATATTAATTCTTTTATCTCTCAGTTTACATTCTCAAACGGTAAGGGTCTATGGTAGCGTCAAGAACGAACTTAATAACGAGCCTATACCTTTTGCTAATGTAGTAATAGACGGCACTTCCAAAGGAACAACTACAGATATTGATGGTAATTTTGAGTTAGCAGAAATTGAACCTGGTCTACATAACTTTAAATGTAGTTACATAGGTTTTAATACCAACTTAAAAGCTGAAATACAAATAACACCCAACAAGAATTTAAGATTAGATTTTGTATTAACAGAAAATGCTCAAATCATTGATGAGGTACAAGTAACTGCTAACACATTTAATAAAACGGAAGAAAGTCCAACTAGTTTGCGAACTATTAACGCTTCAGAGATTCTAAGAAGTCCTGGAGGCAATAGAGACATTTCAAAAGTAATAGCCAATTTGCCAGGTGTTTCAAGTTCACCTTCTTTTAGAAATGATATTGTTATACGTGGTGGTGCGCCTAACGAGAATCGTTTTTTTCTCGACGGTGTAGAAATTCCTAATATCAATCACTTTGCAACACAAGGATCTTCAGGAGGACCTGTAGGTATTTTAAACGTGAATTTTATTCGAGAGGTAGACTTTTATTCAGGTGCTTTTCCTGCCAATAGGGGAAATGCCTTAAGCTCGGTAATGGAGCTCAAACAAATTGAAGGAAGTGACGAAGACTTTAGCGCCTCATTTATGTTAGGTTCTAGTGACGCAGGACTTACTATTAATACTCCTTTGTCCGAAAAGTCAAGTTTATTGTTGTCTGCTAGACGTTCGTACTTGCAATTTTTATTTAAGGCTTTACAATTACCTTTCTTACCGACTTACAACGATATACAATTGAAATATACTTTTAAGCCTAATCCTAAAAATCAATTCAATGTGATAGGATTGGCAGCCATCGATGAATTTACGCTTAATCCAAAAGCAAATGAAGGAATTGATGATCCTCAAAAATTAGCTCAAAACGAATACACACTCAATAATTTACCTGTCAATGAGCAATGGAATTATACCCTAGGTGGTACTTGGAAACGCTTTTTTGACAACTCTAATTTATTTGTAGTTCTTAGTCGTAGTCACCTTAATAATACTGCTGTTAAGTATGCAGATTATGGAGATTTAACCTCTCAAAAGCTTATTGATTATGAGTCACAAGAAATAGAAAATAAATCTAGAGTAGAGTATAATTTTAGAGAAAATAAGATCAAGTTTAATGTTGGTCTAAATTTAGAAGACGCTACTTATTTGAATTCTACACAGCGAATTTTAACCTCAGGCGATTCAATTTATACTAAGTTGGTAGAAACTGACTTACACTTTATAAAATATGGTGCTTTTGCTCAATTAAGCAAAACCTATTTAGTGGATAGATTAGTCACCTCTATTGGTTTTCGAATGGATGGTAATAGCTTTACTGAAAATACGACTACTCCTAATTTTTCACCACGTCTCTCCTTATCCTACAACCTTTCAGTCAAGTCTAGTTTGAATGCCAATTTAGGACGATATTATCAGTTACCAGCCTATACTATTTTGGGTTATGGCTTGAACAATAACTTTTTCAATCAAGACGCTGAATACATACGATGTGATCATGCTGTTTTAGGTTTAGAATATAATCCGTCCAATTACAGTAAAATAACACTAGAGACATTTTACAAGCAGTACGACAATTATCCTTTTTCAATAATTGATAGTATTTCTCTCGCCAATTTAGGCGGCGACTTTGGCGTAATCGGCAACGAAGATATTTCATCCATTTCAGAAGGAAGAAGTTATGGAATTGAGTTTTTAGCTCAGCAAAAACTGAGCTCTTCGGTGTATGGTATTATGTCTCTTACGTATTACAGAAGTGAGTTTGAAGACAAAAATGGGGAGCTTATTCCTTCAGCATGGGACAACCGATTTATATTTAATATGACTGCCGGCAAAAAGTTTAAAAGAAATATTGAACTAGGGCTAAAATTCCGTTACTCAGGTGGCGCTCCTTATACGCCTATTGATTTGGCAAATTCTAGTAACGTGGCTATTTGGAATGTCAATCAAAGAGGAGTGTTGAATTATAATGCATTAAACACAGAACGACTCAAAAATGTTCATGGCGTAGATTTACGATTAGACAAGAAATGGTATTTTAATAAATGGAGTTTGAACGCCTACATTGATGTGGAAAATCTATATAATTTTAAAATACAATTGCCTTCAGAAGTTGGTATAGATTCAGAAATAGGAGAAGAAATATATACCGCTCAAAATGTTGGAGAATATTCACTTTATGAAATCATTAATGAGTCAGGAACAGTACTCCCTAGCATTGGACTTTTAATAGAATTTTAAGATGGCAGAAAAAGTACTCATAACAGGGGCTAGTGGGGCATTAGCCCAGCGAGTAAAGTATCTTCTTTTGGAAAAGGGATATAACGTCATTACGCTCACAACTAATAAAGAAAAGGTAAATAGCAAAGATATCTTTTATTGGAATGTTTCTAAAAAAATAGTTGACCCTAAAGCCTTAGTCAATTGCAGTCATATAGTTCATTTATCTGGATATAGCATTATGAAGCCTTGGACAGTTGCGAATAAAAAGCTGATGTATGAAAGCCGCATAGATGCTGCCCAATTATTGTATGACTCGTGTAAAGATTTGGGAGTTAAACCTAAAACGGTTATATCTGCCTCAGCTATGGGTTATTATGGTATTGATGCCAAAGAACTTATGTCGGAAGATGATGCGCCAACATATGATTGGCTTTCACAGATGTGTGTTGACTGGGAAAAAGCTACACAAAGCTTTCAATCGTTGGGTAGTAGAGTAGTCCATATGAGAATATCCTTACTATTGAGTAAAGACTCTGGTTTTTTACAACCAACTATGTTGTCAATGCGACTAGGTGTCGGTGTTGTATTCGGTAGTGGAA
>CAXFLH010000004.1:0-39348 GCA_964003875.1 uncultured Flavobacteriales bacterium
TGTTGGGTTCTCATAAATTGTAAAGTCAATAGAATCGGTTGTTAAGCACCCCTCTTCGCTAGTAATAGTAACCGAAATTTGATTGTCTGAAGTTGAGTTTGGAGTATATACATTGGAATTTAGTAAATCGGCAGGAGTCCAAACATAATTGTTATAAGCTTGACTCACATTAACAATAACAGACTCCCCCAAACAAATTTCAGTATTATCTATATTTAGTGAAGGTATAGGGTTAGCGATGATAGTAGCATCTAAAGATGAACTATTGCTACAGCCGTTTACACTTTCGCTTAAGACTACAGCATTTGAAATTGTACCTAATGGAGCTGTTGACCAATTTACCTGTATAGAGTTAGTTGTTGAAGAGCCTACTATGACGCCTCCGTTCACAGACCACGAATAATTTGAGCCTTGATTGGCCGGAACGGAATAAGTAACTAATGAAGAAGATCCAAAACAAATAAAGTCATCACTTGAAGTAATTTGAGGGGCATCTATTGTTGTAATTCCAACATCTACAAATGCCTCATCAATGCAATCACCATCTTGTATAGTATAAGTATAAATGCCAGCAGTATTGCTCTCTGGATTAAAAGTTCCTAAATAACCCCCTGTTAATTGAGATGACCAGGTACCATTGACGCCTACATCTTGACCTAAAAAACTATATAAATTAACTGCTGAATCGTCATAACATAAGTCGAGGGTTACATCATTACCAGCATTAACTGATTCTGTGATGACAGTAAAAGAAATAATAGCTTCATTTACATAGGATTCCCAAGTTCCACCACCCCAATTAGGGCTATTTATAAAGACTTGAATTGAATATCCAGCATATACATTAATATCCGTATTAATTGTGTTAATGAAGTTCTGATAAGTAGAAATACTCAAATTATTTCCAATTACTGCAATATTTTGAACAAATGCACCAAAGTTGTCATACAATGCAATTGTAGCATTATTGACATTAAAATTTATGTTACCCCATCCATGACTATGCCAATTGATATCATAAAATAACTCATTAATAATACCACTTTCCGTAATTTCAATTGTAAGGTAGTTAATATTAGTTCCTATGTATTGGCTAGCTACTTGTTCACCTACTTCAGAACCGCAGTATACTACCTCACAATCATCAACTGTAAAAGGTGAGTAAAAACAACTACCATCATCTTCTTCAGCATCAGGGTCAAAATTACAAGCCTCAGAATCTGTACAGCCAGCAACTGCGCAATCTCCAATAGTTTGATCAACAGTTAGATGATTTCCAGAAAAGATAGTAACTCCAGAGTTATTGATAAGGGTGTAAGAACATTCATATTCCCAAAGACCACCATCTGTAAATGAAAAATCTAAACAATCTGTTGGATCTAAACAAATCGTGTAAGAAAAAGAGGTTCCTGTAGTAAAATCATATCCCCCATAATCTACTCCATTAATAGTCACTAAATGTCCTGAACCATGATCCCAACCATCACCATAAGAATCAAATAAATTGAGAGTGTAAACTTCTTCTCCTTCTTCACATTCAGCTTCACAAGTAAAATCAATTGACCATGAGTTTAAAATTCCAGAAAATAACCATAAATCATCCCTTATTTGTAATCTCCATAATCCGTTTGCATTTTGACCAGTAAAAGCCGATAAATTACCCTCTGGTAAATAATCTCCAGTAAATGGTGCGATTCCTGCAGTTATGTTAGTAGTTGCGTCAGTAGTAAAACATGTACCTGTATAATTATTTCCTGAACCACCATTGTCAGAGGATAAATTAACAGTAGTCCCAGATGGAGAAACTAATCTAATATCTAAGTCATCAGTATAATTATGTGAAATATTTATGCATACTGTTATATCACAATCAATTGTACCAACAGAATTTACATTGAGATAAAAGTTAGTCCATGGTGATGGACCAAAAAATGTAGCATCAGGGATATTACCACCAGCTCCTGTAAATACTTGAGCCTTTGAAAAAGAAATACAAAAAAATAAAGCAATTAAAATTAAATACCTCAAAGTCGTACTTGTTAATTTTTAAGAGATACAAATATAACAAATAGAACCTTAACTGTAGAATATAATTTTGGGGTTATTGCAATATATGTAGCTCAAAATCGGCGTATCGAATAATATTGAATTTGGTGTTGGACTGAAAAGAAGTATTTGGAAAAGTTTTAAAATCGAGAAGATCTTTGAATTCACTAGATAAAAAGTATAGACACTGTTGATAAGCTGAGTAAGCATACTTTTCTGGATAAGAAAAGTACTTGAGGTAATAATTATTAACAAAATGTGAGTAAAACTGACTGTTATCGTTCATAAAGATTGACGGTAAATGGACGTTTAGATTCACCAAATCATAATAATCCAAATTATCGTACCTGTTCCACGTATTGAGCCCATAAATGGTAAAAACGGTATCCTCCATACTCCCTAAAGTTGGTAGCAACCTACTCACAAACGAGCGGTCATTAGAAGGGATAATCATAATATTTTTATCAGATTTTAATTTACTTTTTAATAAATCCCTATCAGACAATTGGTTTTTATCAAAAGTATATACTTGACATCTTCTATTCATTATTTGCAAACTCAATTTCTTTTTAGCATATGAAATAAGTTTATCTTCTATATCCTGTCCAAATAAAATTAACTCATCGCTATTATTGGTAAGCAACAGATAATCAATTAAAGCATCGATTTGAACGTAAGACAAAGGTATAGATTGATAAATATTTAAATACTTATTTTTTACACTCATAGAAGATAGAGGAGAAATGAGTTTCTTTTCGGTATCGTATCCATAAAATTTGGCTAATTCTTCGAACTGCCTAATGTATATTGGTCCAAAAATATATTCTCTATCAAACAATACGTTAGAGTTAAGTATGGATTCAAAAACAGAGTCGTTTGGTACATCTAACACCATTAAGTCAATGTTGTATCCCAATTCAGTTAAACTATCAATAGCTAATTTAAAGCCAAAATAAAAATCTAGGGCTACTTTAGACTTGGGATAAACAAGGTTCCTATTGTTATTGTTAACTTTTAGAGAATCGTTAAAATCCAAATAAAAAGGTAGCAACAAAGCCACTTTAATATTTGTAGTATCTAGCTCATAGGCTGGGAGATTTGAAATCTGAAAATCCGCATTATTTATAGTTTTTTTGGAAAGAGTATCCGAAGTGATAGGCTTTGTTGACTGTAATATTGTGTTATTGTCAATTGGTTTTTCTATAGTGTGTCTTAATGGAACTAATAATTTAAAGCCAACATGTAAACCTTGAATAACCGCTGGGTTAGAAATTACTAAATCATTTAACTCAGCATTGTATTGTCTTGAAATGCCATATAGCGTTTCTCTAGGTTGAACAACATGTATAGCAAAAGGCTTATTATCAATAATTGTATCATGCTGAGCCTCAGCAAAAAAAGTGGTAAATACACTTAATAAAACGATACAAATTGCTGACTTAGTCATAATAATTTAACTTTCAAAATCTCTTTTTATTATTCCCATTCTATTGTTGCAGGTGGCTTTGAGCTGATATCATAAACCACTCTATTAATGCCTTTTACCTTGTTGATAATATCATTAGAAACCTTAGCTAAAAAGTCATAAGGTAAATGAACCCAATCGGCAGTCATTCCATCCGTGGATTCTACAGCCCTCAAAGCTACTGCATTTTCATAGGTTCTTTCATCACCCATTACCCCAACCGATTGTACAGGTAAAAAGATAGCACCAGCTTGCCAAACCTTATCGTATAGACCTGCTGAAATTAGTGAGGTTATAAAAATATGATCAACTTCTTGTAAAATTCTAACTTTCTCTTTAGTAACCTCTCCTAAAATACGAATAGCCAAACCTGGCCCTGGAAAAGGGTGTCTTCCTAAAAGAGATTCATCAATATTCATAGAACGACCTATTCTCCTAACTTCATCTTTAAACAATGTATTTAAGGGTTCAACCACTTTCAACTTCATGAAATCTGGAAGACCACCTACATTATGATGAGATTTTATGGTAGCTGAGGGTCCTCCAGTAGCAGATATAGATTCTATAACATCTGGATAGATTGTACCTTGCGCTAACCATTTAACATCTTGAATTAGGTGTGCTTCATCATCAAAAATATCTATGAATTTATTTCCAATAGCTTTTCGTTTAGCTTCGGGGTCACTTAGGCCGTCAAGAACCTCATAAAAGCGTTCTTTAGAATTAACACCTTTGACATTTAAGCCCATACCCTTGTATTGTTCTAACACATTTTCGAATTCATTTTTACGAAGTAAACCGTTGTCAACAAATATGCAGTATAAATTAGTACCAATGGCCTTGTTTAATAGCACACCAGCAACAGTTGAATCCACTCCTCCAGACAATCCTAAGACCACTTTATCGTTACCTAATTTGACTTTCAAATCTTCAACTGTTCGATGTACAAATGAATCTGCAGTCCAGTCTTGAGCACACTCACAAATGTTAACTAAAAAATTTGAAAGCAACTGTTTTCCGTCTGTTGAATGATAGACTTCAGGATGAAACTGAATAGCAAAAGTTTTTTCCTTAGTTATTTGGTAACCAGCCACTTGTACATCTTTAGTTGAAGCTATTATTTCAATACCTTCAGGCAAGGTTGTTATGGTGTCTCCATGACTCATCCATACTTGTGAACCTTCAGAAATACCTTCCAAAAGCGGATTAGATGAATTGACAAAAGAAAGATTAGCTCTACCATATTCTCTAATTTTTGAGGGCAATACTTCACCACCATTTATCTTAGCTAAATGTTGTGCGCCATAACAAACCCCGAGTAATGGAAGTACGCCTTTTATACCTTCTAAATTTGGTATGGGTGCATGCTCATCACGCACAGAAAAAGGACTTCCTGAAAGGATTACACCTTTAATATTATAAGTCAATTCAGGAATTTTATTGTAAGGATGTATTTCGCAATAGATGTTTAATTCCCTTACCCTTCTAGCGATGAGCTGAGTATATTGTGAACCAAAATCTAGAATAAGAATTTTTTCTTGAGCCATTTATAAAATATTAAAGCGGTAAAACTACAAAATTAGTATCTAGAGGATTAAGCTCTTCTTTCAACTTATTAATAAAGTTATCACCATACTTTAGGTAATATGGAATAAAGTTATTGTGACGCTCTTGTAAAACACGGTTTGGAAAAAAGCTACTTTTTAGTTTAGAAATATGAGATAAAGCCACTTCATGCTTTTGCTTTTCTACTTTCAGTAGTTTTTTACTGAAATTTTCTAGTGATTTCTTTTGTCTTTGATGTTCGGCATCTACCATCGGCTCATATACCTTATCGTTAAATTTATCTTTAATAGATCGAAACAATTCCCCCAAAGACTCCACCTGACTTTCTATTGATAAATTAGACTGATTTTGAACATATTTCTTGTGTAAATCGGATTCTGAACTAAAGAAATCTTCAAATGAAAAGCCTAAGTGATTAATTTTATCTTTCTGAGATGCTGTTGTCAACATGACTGAATTTCTCAAGACTAAAATAGGAAATGGTATGTGTTCTGACTCAAAAGCTGTTTTCAACTGCATCCAATAGGACAATTCGGCACCACCTCCAATGTTAGCTAGGTTGGGCAGTATCATCTCCTGATACAAGGGGCGCAATAATACGTTTGGACTAAATTTTTCAGGATTGGAATCAATTACTTTGGCATCTAATCTATCTAAGACTATTTTCCTACTACCCTGGTCTAATTGGAAAAAATTACACTTTCTAACATAGGCTTGTGCTTTGTAATTTTCACTGATCTTTTCTGATTGTGAAGCAATAAGAGGATAAAATGAATGGTCTTGTATATCTTTCTTCATAATATCCGCAAAGGACTTTTTTAAATGAGCATCATCACCATCAATGATAACAAGTCCATCGTCTTTAAATAATTCATTTATCAAAACACGTGTGGCTTGGGCTAGATTAGCTGAAGAATAGGCTTTATAAAAAATAGCTTTTAATCGCTCAGCATTTTGACCCTTACCAATAAGTAAGTTTAAATCTTCTAGAACACTTGAGAAGTTAGATAAGTTCATTCTACCTACTGCCCCTCCCTGACTGCTATCCCATCGAATAGTCTGGCCAAATAAATTTATATGATTAATCTCATCAAAATCGTGATCTTCACTAGCTAACCAAAATACAGGCACAAAATGTTTTGAAGGGTATTTTTTCTTTAAAGCAAGACTTAAATTAATAGTAGAAACGATTTTATATAAGAAATACAAAGGTCCCGTAAAAACACACAACTGATGGCCTGTAGTTATTGTAAAAGTGTCTGTAGATTCTAGTGATTCTATGTTAGATTGTGTCAAATCCGATAAATCAATAGATTGGTTTTGTTTTTTCAAAACATCAACTAAAGTCTTTCTATCAATAGAGAATTGGCTTTTTTCTTCCATCTGATTACGAAAGCTATCAATAGTATTGTAACGACCATAAAAAGAAGATAATTTGGCACTTTCAGAAATATAGTCTTGTACCAAAGGACTTAAAAAGTTAATTTTACGATATGGTATTTTAATAGAACTCACTTAGCGCAAAAGTAAGTAAAAGTAATTTTTATTTAGCAAAAATATCAGTAGATGATATTAGAGTAATTCACGAAAAAAGCCCTACACCCAAGTCTAGCACTAAGGTAAAGTAACTATTCAGTAATAACCCCATACAAATCGTAATGGTCAGCGTGGGTGATTTTGACTTGAGTAAAATCACCCATTCTTAAGTAAACATCTGAGGCTTTTACCAAAACTTCATTATCTACATCTGGAGAGTCAAATTCTGTTCTACCTATAAAGTACTCCCCTTCTTTTCTATCAAACAGCACTTTGAAAGTCTGACCTACTTTTTCTTGATTCAAACGGTATGAGATATCGCTTTGTAATTCCATTATCTCTTCGGCCCTTTGGTGTTTTACCTCTTCTGGCACATCATCTTCTAACAAATGAGCATGTGTGTTTTCTTCGTGTGAGTATGTAAATACACCCAAACGGTCAAAAGCGGTATCGTTAACCCATTGTTTGAGCTCTTGAAAATCTTCTTCAGTTTCCCCCGGATAACCCACAATTAAAGATGTGCGTATAGCTATTCCTGGAACTTCTTGTCGAAACTTGCGCAACAAAGCATCAGTTTTTTCATGAGTAGTGCCTCTACGCATAGATTTCAATACAGAGTCACTGATATGCTGCAAAGGAATGTCAATATAATTGCACACCTTATGATTGGTTCTAATGACTTCTAAGACATCTTCTGGGAAACCTGTTGGGAAAGCGTAGTGCAAACGTATCCACTCTATTCCTTCCACTTCAGATAATGTCCTCAATAAATCAGCTAAACGTCTTGATTTATACAAATCCAATCCGTAATAAGTCAAATCTTGAGCAATGAGAATAAGCTCTTTAACGCCGTCCTTAGCTAATTTTGTAGCCTCTGTAACTAAATCCTCTATAGCCTTAGACTTGTGCTTACCTCTCATCAAAGGAATGGCACAAAAGGAACAAGGACGGTCACAGCCTTCTGCTATCTTTAAAAAAGCATAGTGCTTGGGCGTTGTTGTTAAACGTTCACCTATAAGCTCATGCTTATAATCTGCTCCTAATGCCTGTAATAATTTAGGTAAATCAGTCGTCCCAAAATATTCGTCTACATTAGGAATTTCCTTTTCTAAATCGGGCTTGTAGCGTTCGGACAAACAACCAGTAACAAATAACTTGTCTATTTTACCATCAGACTTTCGTTCTGCTTGTTCAATGATAGTATTAATAGACTCTTCTTTGGCGTTGTCAATAAAGCCACAGGTATTGATAACCACAACATTAGCATCATCTTTGTCCGATTCGTGCTCAACATCCATCTCATTGGCTTTCAATTGCCCCATCAACACTTCTGAATCGTAAATGTTTTTAGAACACCCTAGAGTTATAACATTGATTTTATTATTCTTTAACGACTTTGTCCTCATATTAGTTGAATAAAGAATCTACAAACTCTTTCTTATTGAATACTTGTAAATCTTCAATTCCCTCACCAACACCGATGTAGCGAACAGGAATTTTGAATTGGTCAGATATACCAATGACTACGCCACCTTTGGCTGTGCCATCTAATTTACTAAGAGCCAAAGAATCTACTTTTGTTGCTAGAGTAAACTGCTTGGCTTGTTCTATAGCATTTTGCCCAGTAGAAGCATCTAAAACTAACATAACATCGTGAGGAGCATCAGGAATGACTTTAGACATAACGTTTCTAATCTTAGTCAGCTCATTCATAAGATTGACTTTGTTGTGTAAACGACCTGCCGTATCTATAATGACTACATCCGCTCCTTTATTTTTAGCCGACTGAACAGTATCAAAAGCTACTGATGCAGGGTCAGAGCCCATCTCTTGTTTTACGATATCTACTCCTACTCTTTCAGACCAAATAACTAATTGGTCAACAGCTGCTGCTCTAAAAGTATCTGCCGCTCCAAGTAATACCTTTTTACCAGCTTGTTTGAATTGATGAGCTAATTTTCCAATGGTGGTAGTTTTACCCACTCCGTTTACTCCTACCACCATAATGACATATGGCCCGTCAGTTTGAGGAACTATAAATTCTACCTCATCCGAATTATTACTTTCTTCAAGTAAAAGACTCATTTCCTCTTTAAGGAATGCATTCAACTCTTTAGCATCAAGGTATTTGTCCTTAGCTACCCTTTCTTCTAGTCTTTCAATAATTTTTAGAGTCGTTTCAACACCAATATCGGAGGTAATTAAGGCTTCTTCAATATCATCTAGAGCATCTTCATCAACTTTAGACTTACCCGCAACCGCACGAGAAAGTTTTCCGAAAACATTTTCTTTAGTCTTTTCTAAACCTTTGTCTAGCTTGTCTTTTTTATCTTTTGAAAAAAAACCAAATATTCCCATAGTTAATGATATGTTTCTAAACAGAAAAAGCTCCTTTTTCAAGAAGCTCAAATCTGTTAAATTATAAAGTTAAGGCTTACTTTTTAGCCAAATATTCATTCACTTTATCCTTAGGAACGATTTCTGATTTGAAACCATAAGAACCTGTCTTCTCAGACTTAGTCATCTTAATTACTTTTGTAAAATCTTTTGCTCCTCTTTTCTGTAAAGATGCTACTGCCTTCTTTGCCATAATATATCAGCTTTTAATTGCTTACTTAATTTCTTTATGCAACGTCATTTTCTTTAAAATAGGATTGAATTTTTTCAATTCCATTCTATCTGGTGTATTCTTTTTGTTCTTAGTAGTAACGTAACGAGAGGTACCTGGCTGACCAGATGCTTTATGCTCTGTACATTCTAATATCACTTGAACTCTATTTCCTTTCTTAGCCATTTGCTTAAAAATTATTGGGTTGCAAATTTAATTAAACTATTGTTATCTACAAATACTATTGAAGCTTTTTAACATCTATCATAAATAAATGATTAGCTATCTGAAAATCCTTCTTCCAAATGGATAAATCCAACTCTTTCCAATTACTTTCAGGATAAATCCAATCAAACACACCGTTTTCTAAAGTCACTTTTAAAGGCATATCAAAGCCATCAATAGCGTTCCACCTGTATTTTAAGGTTTTTCGCTTACCCCAACCACATAAGTCATATTCAAATTGAGGTAATTTTGGTGTATATAAATACTGCTCATATAATTTATCAAAATTACGATCACTTTTTTCATTAATATAATCTAGAACTTCTCTACCATCTACAGTTTGGTGTTTAAAATGATTAGTCATCGATTTAAATAAATCAAACCACAAGCTATCGTTATCAACAACACTTCTCAAAGTGTGTATAAAAGCACTACCCTTGGCATACATATCACCACTACCCTTATTATGCACATCAGGAGTTCCTACTATTGCACGTCTATTTTGAGCCATTGACATCTGATTTTTCACATATTCTATCATAGCATCGTAACCATAGGTACATTCCACAAATAAAACTTCAGAATAAGTACAGAATGTCTCCTGTATCCACATATCAGAAATATCATTTGCCGTAATACTATTGCCCCACCACTCATGAGCACTTTCGTGAACAATGATAAAGTCAAAACCCAAACCAGCCGTAAAACGTGTATTACCCAAATAACCTAGTCTAAACTTATTACCATAAGCAATAGCACTCTGGTGTTCCATGCCTAAATACGGTGTTTCTACCATAGCAAAACCATCATTCCAAAAAGGGTATGGCCCCAAATATTTTTCAAAACAATCAAGCATAGGCTTAACAACCTCAAATTGTTCTTGGGCTTTCTCAAGGTTATAAGGCAGTACGTAGTAATCTAAGTCTAGTGTGTCATTACCACTTACATACTTGTCCCCAAAATGAACATAATTACCAATATTTAGAGTTACATCATAATTGTTGATTGGATAGGACACAAACCAATGGTATGTGTTGTATAACTTTGTAGACTTGCGTAAATCATGAAAACGCATATTGCCGTTTGAAATGCATTGCAAACCTGCAGGAACTTGACAGCTAATAAGCATACTATCTGGCTCATCCGATTGATGGTCTTTATTGGGCCACCAAGAACTGGCTCCCAAACCTTGACAAGATACGCCCACCCAATCATTTCCATTAGCGTCTTTTTCCCATGAAAAACCACCGTCCCAAGGTGGATTGATGGCTGCTCTAGGATTACCAGCATAATACACCCTTATGAAAGTCTTTTCGCCGCTTTTTACAAGCCTATCAAAATTCACGAAAACAGCGTTAAATTCTCTATTATATTCTTGAGCTCTGCCTTCAAACTGAATTTCAGAAATTTTCATGTTATCAAATAAATCAATTTGAAGAAGTTCAAAATCAGACTGAGCCTCAAAATGTATTTCAGAATAACCTTTAATGAATTTTTCTTTAGGATCAACAGAGATTTTTAGATGATAATAACTAACATCATAACATGCCCTTTCTGGAGATAGATAACCTCTGAGACTATCTTTTCTACCAAATTCTTGTGAATAGGAAAACAAGGATTGAAATAAAATAGATAATAAAATGAGTTTTTTCATAGTCTTTCAATATCAAGTTTATTCGATAAGAGTAAGTGTTAAGGTACAATTTTCTGTCAAAAGAGTAACAGAAGCCGTAATATTAATTATAGCTGTAGTTTCTGATTGCAGAAAACCTGTTCCTGATATTTGAGTCAATCCTGTGGGGTCTTCACCACTGACAGAAATGTTGCCATCATTATCAATAGTACCTTCTAAAGTAAATATACCAAAATCTACTACTAAATCACCTCCATTTTCACCTTCTTCAATAGTTATTTCACTAGCACTAGCATCTATAAGTGGAGACATTATAAAACCGTCACAATTAGACTCAACCGACCAATTATTTACCATTAATTGAGATGCATATACACAACTCCCATCATCAATAGTTGCCTCAGAGTCAAAGTTGAAAGCTAACTCATCCGTACATCCATAACAAGAATAGTCGCACGATTCGTTATCGACATTGGCTAAATTGTTATAGTTACAAGCCGTATCTACCATACAGCCAAAAATAGTTTCAACATTATCACCTCCTCCACTTGGATTAATATCATTATTAAAATTATCATCTTCTTTTTTACAAGAGGCAATTACAATAGAAGTTAAAATACAAGTCGCTAAAATTCTAAAGCTAAATTTCATAAATGTAGAATGTTGGGTTAAAAAAAAAGTTGTTACCAAATGTAACAACTTTATTTTAAATCTAAACGATAGTGTAATTTACAACAATATGTTATCGTTTTCTAATGCTTTTTTCAATACAGAAGTAATACCATTTTTATCTATAGTTCTTAAGGCACTAGCAGAAACCTTTAATGTAACCCACTCACCAGATTCTGGAATAAAAAACTTTTTTGTCTGTAAGTTTGGATAAAACTTTCTCTTAGTCTTTCTGTTAGAGTGAGAAACATTGTTTCCAACCATTACTTTTTTGCCCGTTATATCGCAAATTCTTGCCATCTCTGTATTGTTTAATTATTTTGGGTTGCAAATATAAACTTATTTATTAAAAAAACTACCCTTTTATTTTTCTGCTACACTAATCAAAAAATTGAGTGCTGCATTTGACGCTCTAACAATATTTGTATCTCTATCAGTATTGTATGCTACAGTCTGAGAATATACATTTAAAGGTGTAGCAACTGCTATACAAATTGTACCTCCTTTTACACCCTCACTGTCGTTCAATTCTGCTAATCCTGAGGTAGATATCGCAAAATCACTATTGAATAATCTCTGAGAACATTGTGCCATTTCACGAACAACTTCTTCGCTAACAACTCCATATTTAGAAATTGTTTCAGCTTTTACACCAAGAATATCTTCTTTAATAGCTTTGGAATAAGCTACCACAGAACCATTGAAATAGGAAGAACTGCCTGAAACAGAAGTTATCATCTTAGCAATATTACCACCAGTACAACTTTCGGCAGCTGAAAGTGTAGAATTGGTATCTTTCATTATTTGCCCTACGACTTCTTCATTCAAACGTATTTGATATTTTGAAAAATAAGTGCCTATTAAAGATTTTAGAGTACCAATATTTTTATCTATCAGATTTTCTAAATACTGTCTGTCTGACCCTCTAGCTGTAAATCATAACATCAAACTACCGGCAGAAGGCAAATAAGCCAATTTTATTTCTTGAGGCAAATCATTCTCCCAGTCAACAATTAGTTCTGTTAAATGAGACTCAATAATTCCTCTAGTATAGACTGTTTTGTGTACAATTTCCAAAAGATTAAATTGCTCCTTGAGTTTATGAAGGACTAATTTCATCATGGACTTCATCTCATAAGGAACACCTGGCATTGAAACAACTATTTTTCCATTATGTTCAAACCACATTCCTGGTGCTGTTCCTTTTCTATTTCTTATGACCTTACATTTAGATGGTACAAAAGCTTGTGATTCTGTAAACTTATTTACAGTTCTTTTTCTCAACTTAAAATATTCTTTAATGTCATCTAATACGGTTTGACTTAGAATCAATTCATCGTCGAAATATTCACAAAGTGTTTGCTTGGTGATATCGTCTTTAGTAGGACCTAAACCACCGGTAATCAAAACGATGTCTGAACGTTCGAGAGATTGAGAAAGTGAAGAGATAATGTGGTCTTTTTTATCAGAAATGGTACTTATTTCTACAACATGTACTCCATTTCTTTCCAAAAAATCCCCCATCCACGCCGAGTTAGTATCAATGGTTTGACCAATCAATATCTCATCACCAATGGTTATAATATCTGCTTTCATATATATAGGCTAAGCAGAAACTAATTACTCAATAACGTAAAAAGTGTTTTTCTGAGAAGTTTCTTCACCATCAATATCTTGGACAGTAATTGTAAGCTCGTATCTACCAGGCTCTAAATCTGGATATGGTAAAGCTATTTGAAGAGTGTCTATTACATAGGTTCCGCTTAGATTATAGTCCTTCTCGTAATTCCAAGGAGCTGATTGTAATCTTGCATCTATAAAATTATCAAGAACAGAAGCTCTAAATTGATTCAAACCATTATCATCAGAAAATTCATAGATAAACTCTAAAACAGCACCATCTGCTTTTTGAATGTTAGTGTTTACAATGGTTAATGAGTTAATAGTTGGGGCATCATTTTGAGGCTGACAAGATGCCATAAGAATCAACACAATGGATAAAGCGAAAAAATTTTTCATAGTATTAAGTTTATTTAATTGTTAGTAATAATTGTTCAAAGGTTACATTTTTTTGTGAACCATCAAACATATTTTTGACAGTTATAGTATTGGTTCTCATTTCATTTTCACCAACAAGCAACACATACTCAACGTTTTTTCTATCTGCGTATTGCATTTGTTTTTTCATCTTTGTTGCACTTGGATAAATCTCTGATTTAATTCCTTCTGACCTCAACTTCTTTAAAAGATTTAAACAGTAATTCGCTTCTTCTTTGCCAAAATTTACGAATAAAACTTGAGTGCCCTTTTCAGTAAACTTGGGGAACAAATCTAACGCCTCTAAGACAATAAAGATTCTATCAAAGCCAAAAGAGATGCCAACACCAGACATATTTTCAAAACCAAAAATACCAGTCAAATCATCGTATCTGCCACCACCACCTATACTTCCTATGCTAACATCTGTAGCTTCAACTTCAAAAATTGCTCCTGTATAATAGTTCAATCCTCTAGCTAATGTTACATCTATATCCAAAGTTGCACATTTAAGCTGTATCTCTTCAAGTTGATTTACGACTTGACTTAGTTCATATATACCTTCTAACCCAATATCAGAGTCTTTTAGAAAATCTTTAAGACTTATTAATTTAGATGAATTAGTACCGTTAAGATTGAAAAGAATATCCATTTTAGCCACAGTTTCTCTAGAAATCCCTTTTTCATACATTTCTTCTTTAACCTTAGCTTCTCCTATTTTATCTAGTTTATCTAATGCAACCGTTATATCAATAATTTTATCTTCCTCCCCAACAACTTGGGCTATGCCACTAAGAATTTTTCTATTATTTATTTTAATGGATATATTTTTTAGTCCTAAGGAGTCAAATACATCGTCATACAGTTGAACTAATTCGATTTCAGCAATAAGAGAATTAGTGCCTATGATATCTGCATCGCATTGATAAAACTCTCTGAACCTGCCCTTTTGAGGACGGTCGGCTCTCCAAACATTTTGCATCTGAAACCTTCTAAAAGGGAAGGCTATATCATTTCTATTTTGAGCAACATATCTAGTAAATGGCACTGTTAAATCATATCTGAGTGCTTTGTCTGAGATTTGTGGAGTTAAAGATTTAGAAGTCGTTGACTTGTCAATTAGAGCTTTAGATAGGAAATCACCAGATTTTAATATCTTAAAAATCAACTGATCACCTTCTTCCCCATATTTACCAGTTAAAGTTTCTAGCTTTTCCATAGAAGGAGTTTCGATTTGTTCAAAACCAAAGACACCAAAAGTTGTTTTCATCTTTTGGAACATATAGTTTCTTTTTCTCATCATTAGAGGAGAAAAGTCTCTGGTACCCTTAGGAATACTAGCTTTATTATTCATTGTTATAATTTTTAAATCAAGCAAATATCTGAAAAATTACTCTTGTAAATAATTAAGTTAATAGATATTTAAAATAAATTTTTACAAAAAAGTATTGTGAGATGATAAGATTTATAAGATATTTGCAGAATATTAATCTATTTAAATTATACATTATGAAAAAAATGCTTTTGACAGCCGCAGTTGTATTTTCAAGTTTGATAGCTTCTGCTCAATTTATGGTAACAGCTGATTTAGACCTTGAAGACTTTGATGCTGAAAACATTACAGAGACTACTAATTTTGGATTTGGTTACACATTAAATGATACTTGGACTGTTGGTGCAATTATTATGGGTGAAGGTGTTCATGAAGGTGAAACTGAAGCTGAACATGCTGACCACGATGATGAAGATTTTAGATTATTTGTTCGTTACAACTGGAATGAATCAATCTATCTTACAGCAAACACTTCAACTGAAGACTTTTCTGACAACCTTCGTTTAGGTGCAGGATATAGCTTTGCAGCGTTTGGTAGCTTTTACGTAGAGCCTAACTATACTATGGATTTGAAAGCTGATGATTCTGATGAAAGAAATGGTTCTTTTAAATTAGGTTTAGCTTACAGATTCTAAGCAAACAACTAAATTTAAAAAAAGTGTATCGTAATTGATACACTTTTTTTTTGCTCTTATTCTGACTTATTCCTTAAATTTGTACTTTATATAAAACAAGAATTATGATTTGGTTAATTATTATATTTTTTATGATTGTTGGCGGTATTGTTAGTAGCCGACTTAAAAATAAATTTAAAAAGTACTCATTAGTTCCTCTATCTAATGGTATGACAGGTAAAGATGTGGCTGAGAAAATGTTAGCAGATCACGGTATCAGAGATGTAAAAGTGGTTTCATTTCCTGGAAGACTAACAGACCACTATAACCCAGCAGATAAAACAGTTAATCTAAGTCCTGATGTTTATAATAAATGCAGTGTAGCTTCTGCAGCTGTAGCTGCTCACGAATGTGGTCATGCAGTACAGCATGCAACGGCTTACTCATGGCTACAAATGCGCTCTGCCATGGTGCCTGCAGTAGCTTTCAGTAGTAAAATGTTAAATTTTATTTTCATTATGATGTTTTTAGGTGCTGGTTTTTTAGGCTGGTTTGGTATAGATACTGCCTTATTAGTAGTCATCATTTTTCAATCAGCAATAACCTTATTTACACTAGTCACTTTACCTGTAGAGTTTGACGCAAGTAATAGAGCATTAGTTTGGTTAAATAGAAAAAATATTACCAATCAACAAAATCACCCACTTGCTGTCGATGCTCTGAAATGGGCCGCAGGAACTTATATGGTAGCTGCTTTAGCTTCTCTTACACAGTTGGCATATTACATTATGCTTTACTTGGGGAACAGAGATTAATAAAACACCCATATATGATACAACCTTACTCTGAATGAGTAAGGTTTTTTTTTATTTGGTTTTTTAAGACAAATTAATTGCCGAAATTTGTACCTCATTTTATTTATCTTTTTATATGTCCAAGTCATTTTGTTTTTCATTATTTTTTCTATTTACAATAACTTACACTTTCGCTCAAAAAAATTGGGCGCAAGACATTCACAATGAAGAAAAATCATTGTACGAAATACAAGAAGCTTTCGAAAAATATTGGGAAAATAAAACCATAGGCAAAGGCAAAGGCTGGAAACCATTTAAAAGAAGAGAGGCTTTTATGGAGCCTAGAGTATATCCTTCAGGCTTTTTTCCATACGAACAATTATATATTGAATATAATAAGCTAATAAATCAGCCGAAAAGTACTTCTCAAACTCCTTTCGAGGCCAATTGGCAGGCTTTTGGTCCTACACAGGTACCCTTACAAAATAATGGAAGAAAAAGAGGTGTTGGAAGGATTAATAATGTGACTTTCGATCCAAATAACGATAATATACTCTGGGTAGGCTCCCCTTCTGGTGGCTTGTGGAAATCTATAGATGGTGGTCAAAATTGGACATCTAATACTGATTTATTACCTAATTTAGGCGTCTCTGATATTGCTATTGACCCCACAAATACAGACATAATGTATATTATTACTGGCGACAGAGATGCTGATGACACTTATGCTTATGGTCTGATGAAATCAACAGATGGAGGTGAGAGTTGGAATTCTACAGGATTATCATTTAATATCAATAGTGCTTACAGAGGTAATCGGATACTTATAAATCCTAACAACACAAATATTTTAATCGTATCTACTAGAAAGTCTGGATATGGTGAAACTTTTCGCTCCACTGATGGCGGTCAAAATTGGGAACTTGTTCTTCAAGGTCCAAACTTGATTTCTATGGAATTTAACCCAACAAATACTAATCATATATATGCTGTTACAACCGGTACAAGTAAATACTACCGTTCCTTTGACAATGGAGTGACATGGAGCAATGCTACTAATGATTCAGGACTTCCAAATTCAGGAAATACTAGAGCTGTTGTAGCTGTAACACCTGCCAACCCTAATGTTGTTTACATTCTTTACAGTGCTGGTGGTGGTGGATTTGGTGGTCTTTATAAATCTACAGATGGGGGTTATAATTTCACATTACAATCTAACAGCCCTAATATTTTAAGTTGGGAAGTTGATGGCTCTGGAGCAGATGGACAAGGCACATACGATTTAGCACTTGCCGTATCTCCTACTAATGAAGATATTGTTTTTACAGGTGGCATTAACATTTGGAAGTCTACCAATGGCGGTGTTGATTTCAACATAAGTAGTCATTGGTATGGTGCTGATGGCACTGAATATGTTCACGCTGACCAACATATGCTGAAATATAATCCTTCAAATGGTATACTTTACTCTGGAAATGATGGTGGGCTATATAAAACAGAAGACAATGGGATATTCTGGACAGATATTAGTGATGACTTACAGATTACTCAATTCTACAAAATAGGGATATCACAATCCAATTATGGCTTATTGCTAGGTGGCACTCAAGATAACGGCACATTAAGATGTAATAGCGAAAATGATTGGGACGCTGTGAGAGGTGGTGACGGAATGGAGTGCGCTATTGATCCCACTGACCCATCAATTATGTACTCTGAGGTTTACTACGGTGCTATTTCAATTTCAACAAACGGAGGTCAAAATTGGGACGATATAGCTCCTGATACTGATGGCGCTTGGATAACACCTTATGAAATTGATCAAAATAACCCAAGTAGGATTGTTATTGGCTATGACAACGTTTATGAGAGCCTAGATTATGGATCTAATTGGGAAATGATTTCTGGCACTTTTAATAATTCAGGAAATATTGACGTCATTGCTCTCTCGACAAATTCTGATGTCATTTATATTTCAGAAACAGAAGAAATTTATAAAACGATTGATGGAGGTGAAAATTGGACTAATATAAGTTCAAGTTTGCCTAATAATACTGTCACTGATATTGCAATACACCCTTCCGACGAAAATAGAGTGTGGATAACATTCTCTGGATATTCTAACGGAAACAAAGTTTTTTACACTAGTGATGGAGGCACAAACTGGATTAATATTTCTGATGACTTACCTAACCTACCAGCTAATTGCATTTTGTTTTACCCCCCTAACGAAACACTATTTGCAGGAACTGATGTTGGTGTTTTCTATAAAGACAGCTCAATGACAAATTGGGAGTATTTTAATCAAGGCTTACCCAATGTAATTGTTACCGAATTAGAATATCATATCAATAGCAATAGTTTATTTGCTGGAACTTATGGTAGAGGTGTTTGGACTACCAATTTACCATCTACAGTTCCCCCTGTAGCATCCTTTAATTATTCTATCGTTGATGAATGCTCTGGCTTGGTATCATTTAATAATACTTCTTCCAACTCTAGCTCTGTTGAATGGATTTTTGGAGACAACAATACTTCTAACCAAGAAAATAGCACTCATCAATACCAATACGATGGAACATACGAAGTTAAACTTGTTGCTAACAATAGTTTAGGAACAGACACTATTTACCAAAATATAACTATTGATGTATTGGATATGCCAATTGCTTTAGATAGTGAAAGCTGCACTCCTTCTTCATTGGAACTAACAGCAACATCTAGCAACCCCAATGCAGAAATTAATTGGTACGATAGTCCATTAAATGGTAATTTACTGGCTACTGGTGAAAATTACACTACAGATATTCTTAACTCTACAACAGTATTTTATGTTTCTACTTCAGAAGTTCTAAACTCTGGAAATGTAGGACCATCTGAACACGAAGGGAATAATGAATACAGTGGCACAGCATCAAGTGTAGGCTCTTTGGTTTTTAATGCCTACGAAAGTTTTATTCTTGAGTCAGTCGATGTTTTCACTAACCAAGCGGGAGAAAGAAAAATAGTACTACTTGATGAAAACGATAATGTACTTTTAGAACATACTGAAAATGTGCCTGTTGCTGATGACAATCCTCACACAATAGTACTCGACTTTATGATTAATCCAGGTTTTAACTATAAATTGGCGACAGATAATGCCGTTAGTATTTCTAATTTCGGAGGAGAAAATCCACAGTTGAAAAGAACAAGTAATGCTATCCCTCTTTATTTCCCTTATAATTATGACAATACCCTTAGCATCACAAGTTCATATTGGGGTAACGAAACATTAACAGATTATTATTATTATTTCTATAACTGGAGAGTTAAAGAAATTTGCTCTAGTCCTAGTTTGGCTGTTGAAGCAAAAATAGGCAGTGATGAGGTCCTGACAATAAACACAAACGAATGCCCATATGATAGCATAACACTGAGTGCCTCTGGCAATTTCACATCTTTCGAATGGGGCAATCAATCTTCTAATCCGAATTTAACGGTTTATGAAAGTGGTGAATATAGTGTGATTGCTTACGATTCTGCTGGCTGTGTAGCCACAGAAAGCATAAATATTCCATCAATACAATCTTTCGACATAAATTCTAATGAAGTCTTGTGTGAAGGCGGCTTTATATTTTTACAATGTTTATCTGGCTTAGACTCATACACTTGGAACACAGGAGAAAGTACCAACGTTATATCTGTAAGCAGTAGTGGTATATATTCTGTAATTGCAACAGATGCTAATGGTTGTGAGCTAAACGATGAAATTGAAATTAACTCAATAGAGCCAATTCAAGTAGATATTCAAACAGAAATGGATTCTTTTATTGTATGTAAAGGTTCTGAATTCTCATTTAATATCGCTTCGACATTCTCTAGTGCGGTATGGAATGAAAGTTTTTCCGCTTTACTTTACACTGGCACAGCATCAAATTTAGGTGATAATATTATTTCCGTATTAGCTCAAGATGAAAATGGCTGTTACTCAAATGACTCTGTTATCTTGAAAGTTGTTGATTGTGCTTCCGTAGAAGAATACCTATCAAATACGACACTTTATCCTAACCCTACAACAGGCGAATTTATCATTCAACATCAGTCTTTAAACAATGATATTCAGCGAATAGAAGTAGTTGACTTACAAGGAAGACTTATTGAACAAAGAAAAGCTAATTACACTAATGGCATTCTGTATGAAAAGTTTGACTTAAGTGATTTAAGTTCTGGTATTTATCTTGTCGAATTATTTGGGAAGAAAGGTAAAACAGTAAAGAAAGTTATATTAGACTAATCTAAACAAACACTTTTTTAGGATTAAGAATACCTTTAGGGTCAAATATGGATTTTATACCTTTTTGAATAGCAATATTTTCTTCAGAAAATGCAATATCCATATACCCTTTTTGAACTAATCCTATACCGTGTTCACCACTAATCGTACCACCAAGACTAACTGTTAGCTCAAAAATTTCTCTGATACCTTTTGACAAATCTTCATTCCAAGCTTTGTCACTCATGTCTCCTTTAATGATATTAATATGTAAATTACCATCACCAGCATGTCCATAGCATACAGATTTAAACCCATGTTTTTTGCCAATAGACTTAACCCCTTTTAATAACTGAGGCAATTCTGCTCTAGGAACAACTGTATCTTCTTCTTTATAAACACTATTACTCTTTACGGCTTCTCCTACTGCTCTTCTCATTTTCCATAACTGCTCCTTTTGTAAAGATGAATCAGCAAATAAGATTTCGTCACAGTCGTATTGCTCCATCACTTCCGTAATTTTTTCGCAATCTTTAAAAAGCATATCCATATCATTACCATCAACCTCAACTAACAAGTGAGCTTGAATATCTTCATTGATTGGCACATTCATATCTGTAAATTTCAGAGTCCAATCGATAGCATCTCTTTCCATAAATTCAAGTGCCGAGGGTGTAATACCTGCTCTAAAAACAGCAGAAACAGCCTCACAAGCCTTTTCTGCTGAAAGAAACGGTACTAAAAGTGTTAGGTCGTGTGATGGGTGAGGAATAAGCTTGAAAACAATTTTCGTAATTACGCCTAAGGTTCCTTCACTACCAACCATTAACTGAGTTAAATTATAACCTGTGGAATTTTTCAAAACATTAGCTCCTGTCCAAATGATATCTCCTGAAGGCAATACTACTTCTAGGTTTAGGACATAATCTTTAGTTACTCCATATTTGAGGGCCTTAGGGCCACCAGAGTTTTCGGCTAAATTACCACCAAGGAAACTACTGCCCTTACTTGCCGGATCTGGAGGATAAAACAATCCTTTAGCTTGTACAGCATCCTTAAAAACTTGATTGATTACACCTGGCTCAACAGTGGCTTGTAAGTTACGCTCGTCAATTTCTATTATTTTATTAAAACGCTCCATACTCAAAGCTACACCACCACAAACAGGTAGTGAACCCCCGCTCAGACCTGTTCTTGCACCACATGGAGTTACTGGTATGTTTTGTTCGTTGCAATACTTCATTATCTTAGAAATATCTTCCGTATCGCTTGGTTTTAAAACAATTTCAGGGAAAAACTTTAAATCTTCAGTCTCGTCGTGAGAATAATCACTAATACTTTCATCATCAGAAAAGATTCCTTTTTCATCTAAAAACGAATTAAAAAAATCCAAATCTTCTGTGCTTACCTTCTTAAATCCTGTTTCCATAATTTTATCAAAATTAAGTAAATTCGCCATACTAAAAACATAAAAAATACATGAGAAAGATATATCTTATATTAATGTTTCCCATTGTTTTATTGGCTCAGAAAAAAGAGATAACACTTGAAAACATTTGGAAAACCTACGATTTCTATCCCAAATCAGTGAGTGGTTTTAACTCCATGCAAGATGGAAACTACTACAGCAAATTAGATAAAAAGGGTGATGACTCACAAATCAATAAGTATAGTTTTCTTACGGGTCAGAAGACTCGCACACTTGTAGATTCTAAAAATATTGAAATCGATATCAATAACTACACTTTTTCAAAGGATGAAAAGAAAGTTCTTTTCGCAAATGAGACTGAAAAAATTTATCGATATAGTTCAAAATCAATTTACCACATTTACAACTTGAAAACTAAAAAACTAGAAAAGTTAACTGATGATAAAGTAATGTATGCTGACTTCTCACCATCTGGAGACAAAGTAGCTTATGTCAATTCAAATAACCTTTTTATTAAAGATTTATCCAATTGCAAGACTATTCAGATAACTACGGATGGAGAACTAAACCAAATTATTAATGGAGCCACCGACTGGGTTTATGAAGAAGAGTTTGGTTTAACACAAGCTTTCTTTTGGTCACCTGACGGAAAAAAAATAGCCTTTTACAAATTCGATGAGCGTGAAGTTAACGAATTTTCTATGGATATGTTCAATGCTGAACTTTACCCTAGTCAATACCAATTCAAATATCCTAAAGCCGGAGAAGACAATTCAAAATTAAGCATACATATTTATAATATTGATGATGGAGAAACCACAACGATTTCTCTAAATAATTCTTATGAGTATATACCAAGAATGGGTTGGACTAAGACAAACGACTTGCTTTATATCCTTGCAATGAACAGACATCAAAATAAGTTGGACTTTATTCTTTACAATACCACAAATTCTACATCTGAAATTCTATTTTCGGAAAAAGACAAATATTATATCGAAGTTCACGACAACACTACCTTTACCGATGACGGTCAAAGTCTAATTTGGACTTCAGAAAAAAATGGCTTCAACCATATATATTTAGTAAATCTAGAAAATGGGCAAAGTCAGCAAGTCACTACTGGCAATTGGGAGGTTACAAAATACCATGGCATGAACCAAGATGATAACAAAGTTTTTTACACTTCAAACGAAGAAGGTGCCATTAACAAAAGTCTATATTGCATTAACTTAGACGGAAGTGATAAAACTAAACTATCAGAAGATTTAGGAACACATTCAAGTACATTCAGTAATGGTATGAATTACTATTCCAACACCTACTCTACTGCTGACGCTCCACCATACATTAGCCTTCATAATCATACAGGAAAAGAAATAAGAGTATTGGAAGATAATGCAGACTTATCTACTAAAATGGAAGAATTTGATTTGACTAAAAAGGAGTTCTTTTCATTTACAACATCTGAAGATATAGAGCTTAATGGGTGGATGATTAAGCCATCGGACTTTGATCCTAATAAACAATACCCAGTTTTCATGGTTTTGTATGGAGGACCTGGCTCACAACAAGTGGTTAACTCATGGGGTTGGTTTAATTACTTTTGGTATCAACACCTAGCCCAAAAAGGATATATTGTAGCATGTGTAGATAATCGAGGTACTGGAGGTAGAGGTGCTGAATTCAAAAAGATGACCTATCTTCAACTAGGAAAGTACGAAACTATTGACCAAATAGAAGCCAATAGATATTTAGCTAAACTACCCTATGTTGATGAAAATAGAATAGGAATACAAGGGTGGAGTTATGGTGGCTATATGTCTTCATTAGCCATTACCAAAGGTGCTGATGTGTTCAAAACAGCTATTGCAGTTGCACCAGTAACAAATTGGCGATATTACGACAATATATATACTGAAAGATATATGCGTACTCCACAAGAAAATGCCTCGGGCTATGATGATAACTCCCCTATCAATCACGTAGACAGTCTCAAAGGCAATTATTTACTTATTCATGGAACTGCTGACGATAACGTACATGTTCAAAACACCTACGAAATGGTTTCTGCACTCGTTAAAGCCAATAAGCAATTTGATTTATTCGTTTATCCTGATAAAAATCATGGAATTTATGGTGGTAATACTAGATTACATTTATATAAGTTGATGACAGACTATATTTTAAAGAATTTATAAGTCAATAAATTAGTATATTCGGCCAATTAATTTAAAAAAATACTAAACTATGCTTCAGATTATTTCATACGTTGTTTTTACAATAATTATTCTACTAATTGCTAAAACATACTTAGACAAGAAAGGACATCCTAAAGGATTATTTTATTTATTTTTTGCTGAAATGTGGGAAAGATTTTCATTCTACGGAATGCGAGCATTATTAACCCTTTATCTTATTAAAGATTATTACTCTCATCTTGAAAACAATGAAGAAGTAGCTTATGGTATATACGCCGCTTATGGAGCATTAGTTTATTTAACACCATTAATTGGTGGCTATCTGGCTGACAAATTTATAGGCTATCGAAAATCCATTCTTTATGGTGGAGTATTAATGGCGTTAGGTCATTTCTTTATGGCATTTCCTACCGATTTTTTCTTTTACGGAGCTTTAGGTTTACTTATTATGGGTAATGGTTTTTTTAAGCCTAATATCTCTACACTGGTAGGCTCTTTGTATGAAGAGGGTGACATCAAAAGAGATGGTGGATTTACTATATTTTATATGGGGATAAATCTAGGTGCAATGATTGCGCCATTATTCTGTGGTTATCTAGGTGAGGTTTACGGTTGGCATTATGGGTTTGGAGCTGCTGGTATTGGAATGTTAGCTGGTTTAGTTGTTTTCTGGAAAGGTATTAGCAGTAATGTCTTAGGCGACAAAGGACTTCAACCTAAAGAATACATCAACAAAAAAATATCTGGAATTTCAGTAGCGAACTTAATCTATATACTTGGTTTTGTGGCTGTTCCTGTTTTTGCATATTTAATCGTTCTAGACACTCAATCCTCAGTTTTAGGTGATGTTCTCTCATTAGTAGGTGCTGTTGTGTTGATTTATCTTGCTTATATTATTTACGATTATAAAGTAAAACAAAATGATAAGGTAAGTGGCGACAGACTAATTGCAATACTTATTCTATCTGTTTTTTTAACAATATTTTGGGCTTGTTTCGAACAAGCTGGAAGCTCAGTAACAGTATGGATTGACAAGTGTGTTAACTTAGTAGGCATGACTGCTTCACAAACCAATGCAATTAATCCTTTTTATATTGTACTACTAGCTATACCATTTAGTCTTATGTGGACTAAATTAGGAGCTATGAACAAAAATCCAAATACTCCTATTAAATTTGCTTTAGGTATTTTTCAACTTGGACTTGGATTTTTAATTTTTGCAGCTACTGCACATTTTATTGGCGACAATGGAAAAGTGCCATTTTTATTTGTATTCCTTGGATACTTCCTAATTACTACTGGAGAGTTATTTTTGTCTCCTATTGGTTTATCTAAAGTGACTGAATTATCGCCTAAAAAAATGGTAGCGTTTATGATGGGTGTATGGTTCTTGTCTTCTACTTTTGCTCATTATATCTCTGGAATCCTTGCAAAACTTACAACAGCTGGAAGTAGTGCCGAGAGTAATTGGCTATCAAATTTAGGAAATTGGTTTATGGGTAATCCTGATATATCATCAGAATCTGTAGCTACACTAATGCAATACAATAGTATTTATGCTCAAATAGGTTTTGTCACAATATTTATCTCAATTTTCGTTATGTTAATATCACCATTTATTAAAAAATTGATGCATGGCGTTCACTAAAAAATTAATGATATGAAAAAGACCCTCATAATTTGTGCCCTTTTAATTGGCTCTTTAAACCTATATTCTCAAGAAAATGATGGTTGGCTACTCAACTTTGACAAAGCTGCAGAACTATCTATGAAAACTGGCAAACCTATTCTTGCCAACTTTACAGGTAGTGATTGGTGCGGTTGGTGTATTAGACTAAAAAAGGAAGTCTTTGTAACTCCTGCCTTTAAAAAATGGGCTGAAGAAAATGTTATTCTTCTTGAACTTGACTACCCAAGACGAACACCACAAACTGAAGAAATCAAAAAACAAAACCGAGAGCTTCAGCAATTTTTTAAAGTAAGAGGTTATCCAACACTACATATGTTCAATATTGGAATAGCAGATGGAAAAACTCAAATTACTGCTTTAGGTAAAATGGGTTATTTAGCTGGTGGGCCTACACCTTGGATTGCAAATGCAAATAATTATCTTAAAAAATAAATAATGAAACAACTCTTTTTCACTTTAATGGTTTTCATTTTGCCATTTGTTGTAGTTTCTTGTAATGAAAACACTACTAATCAAGTAAGAAAAGAAACCGACCTTAAACAAATCATTCAGTCAAATAATGCTTATTCATCTATTAAATGGATATCATTAGAAGAACTAGAAATAAAAATGAAAAAGTCACCACGCAAGGTGATTTTACTTTTCACCAAAAAAGGTTGTCCCTACTGTAAGGAGATGAAAGAAACTACTCTTATTGATCCTGAAGTAATTAAACTAATTAATGACAATTATTACGCAGTTACTTTAGATGGTAAATCTAAAGAAGCTATTACTTTCAAAGGTGTAACCTATATTAATGATGCTTCAATTGAAGAAGACCCAAAATCAACGTGGAGACATAATTTATTTGCCGAATTAGTAGAGCCATATAATGGAGGTTATTATTGGCCTTCAACAGTAATACTCGACACTAATCTTGATTTGATTAAAAGTTTTCCTGGCTCACAAAAACCTCCTCAGTTTAAGCGATTGCTGATGAACTATATGAGATAAAAGTTTACTAAAAATTCAATAAAAAAAGGTCTTGCAAATGCAAGACCTTTTTTGTTGGGTGGATGATGGGATTCGAACCCACGACCCTCGGTACCACAAACCGATGCTCTAACCAACTGAGCTACAACCACCATTGGGACGGCAAATATATAAATTTAGAAAAAATATTAGCCTAATTTTATATAAAAAACTACCTTTGAATATACCATGAACGCAGCCAAAAAATATCAGAGTCTTAATATTTCCGGAATGACTTGTGCCAATTGTGCAAAAGGAATAGAAAAACATCTCACTAAAAAAGGATTTAAAGAAGTAAAAGTCGATTTTGCTAATGCTGAAGCTCATTTTTTATCAAAAAACATAGAATTAGATGATGTCATCAAAGAAATTGAATCTATTGGTTTTCAAGCCAATACCGAAGAAATTGAGGAGAATAATAATGTAGAAAAATTATTTGCGTTTTGTCTCATACTGACTATTCCTTTGTTTAGTCATATGTTTTTAAATGAAAATCACATTCTACATAACCCTATTATACAGTTTTTTTTAGCTTTACCTGTTTACATTGTTGGCTGCTATTTTTTTGGCACGAGTGCTTGGAATTCACTGAAATCGAAAGTACCTAATATGGACGTTTTGATAATGATGGGTACTACGGCTGCATTCTTCTATAGTGTAACAGGAACTTTACTATTTTGGGGCACTCCAGAAGCTCACAATTTTTTGTTTTTTGAAACAACAGCTACTATTATAACTCTAGTGCTTTTAGGAAACGTTTTAGAGCATCGCTCGGTAAAACAGACTACCACAGCAATAAAAGAACTGAGCTCAATTCAAAACCTAGAAGCAAAAAGAGAGAGAAAAGATGGCTCAATAGAAATTATTTCTTTCAAAAACATCATAAAAGATGATATCCTACTAGTTAATTCTGGAGATAAAGTACCAACAGATGGTATCATCATATTAGGAGAAGGTTTTTTTGATGAATCAATGATGACTGGTGAAAGCCATTCTATTCTTAAAAAAAGTAATGAAGAAGTAATCGGTGGCACACTATTACTTGATGGTAATATTAAAATGATTGCCCAAAAAGTGGGTGAAGAAACTGTTTTATCTCATATTATTAAATTGGTTAAAAATGCCCAAAATAACAAGCCTAACATACAACGCCTCGGTGACAAGGTCAGTGCTATTTTTGTGCCTCTTGTTTTATTAATATCTCTAATTACTTTCATACTAAATCATTACGCATTTGACATCAGCCTTTCAGATTCTATTATGCGAGCAATAGCAGTATTAGTTATTTCATGCCCTTGTGCTATGGGCTTAGCAACACCAACAGCAGTAATGGTAGGCTTAGGACGAGCAGCAAAAAGTGGAATTCTAATCAAAAGCGGTAATACCTTAGAAGAGTTTGCTAAAGTCAAAAATATAGTCTTTGACAAAACAGGGACACTAACAACAGGAGACTTTAAAATAGATAGTCTAGTTTGCAAAGAGAGTGATAATGAAGATGTAATAAACATTATATATTCCTTAGAAATGCATTCTTCCCACCCTATTGCAAAGTCATTCATCAAAGAACTAGAAGAGAAGGCAAAACTGTTAGAATTGGAAGAAATCAGAGAAGTCAAAGGACAAGGCATTCAAGCAAAGTGGAAAGGAGATTTTTACCAATTGGGCTCAGCTAAGTTTATCAATCATGAAGACGAAACTCATCAAATTTACCTCTATAAAAATAACAGTTTTTTTGCCGGAGTAAATTGCTCAGATGAGATAAAAAAAGATTTAAAAGAAACTATTTCAGAGCTAAAACAACAAGGATTAACAACTACAATCTTAAGTGGAGATAAAGTTAGAAAATGTGAATCTGTAGGTCAAGCTATAGGAATAAATAACATTTATGGTGAGCGCTTACCTCATGAAAAATTAGAAAAGATTGATGAGCTTAATAAAATTGGTCTTACAGCTATGGTAGGAGACGGTATCAACGATGCACCCGCTTTAGCAAAAGCACATGTTGGTGTTTCATTAGGTGGAAGCACCGAAGTAGCAATAGAGTCAGCACAAGTTGTACTATTAAATGTGGATAATTTAAAGCAAATAGATACAGCCTACAAAATCAGTAAGCATACTCTAAAGACCATCAAACAAAATTTATTTTGGGCATTTTCTTATAATATTTTAGCCATACCAATCGCTGCATTAGGTTTTCTAAACCCTATGTGGGGCGCTTTGTTTATGGCGTTCTCAGATGTTATTGTGATTGGAAATTCTTTAAGGTTGAAGAAGAAGAATATAAATAAATAAATATGCGACAAACTATCACTTTCCTTTTAATATTTCTTAGTACTAACCTAATAGCTCAAGACAAGTTTGTAGCTCATGACTATATCAATGGCAATATACCTTCCTATAAGCCAACATTTCAAGAATCATTTCCAAAATGGGCAAAGTTATTGTACGAAAATGATGCTAATTTTTATGACATACAACAAAGCTATAACCATTGGAAATCAGATAATTCTAAAAAAGAATTCAAAGCTGTAGAACGTTATTACAAGATATGGTCCAGACATATAATTCCATATGTTTCTGAAGATGGTAGGATAATTATCCCCGATCATTCAACAGATGTTGAAAGTCAAATTATGCCAAATATTACATCTGATAATACCTGGGAATTTTTAGGCCCTAAAGAGACTTTTTTTCTCAATGAAACTGGTAGTGAAATAGCAATGGCTAGTTGCCCGTGGCAGGTAAATGTATACTCCATTGATGTCTCAAAAAGTAATAATGATGTATTGTATTGTGGTACAGAAACCGGATTTGTCAATAAATCTATAGATAATGGTGATAGCTGGACAATGTTGGCTAAAGAATATAGCTTTAACGGAGGAATAACCGCCCTAGCCATTGACCCTCAAGATGAACAACTTGTCTATCTTAGTGCCAATTCACAAATTCATAAAACAACTGATGGAGGACAAAATTGGAGCCCCATACTGGCAAATGATGGACTATTTAGTTCTGATAAAATCATAATTGACGAAAATAACTCCAACACAATAATTTCTGCGGGTTCTTCTGGTATTCATCGCTCAATTGATGGTGGGCAAAATTGGTCCAACCCATCACAATTACAAACCTATGATATTCACTTCAAAAGCGATGATGCATCGACTATTTATGCCATAGCTACATTAAATGGTTATTTTAAATTTCTTATTTCAACAAATGGAGGGCAAAGTTTTACAGAATCCAATTCATTCCCTAACGACATAGAAAATGAGTCAGGAGCATTAATAGCAGTAAGTCATGATGATACAGAACATGTTTTTGCTTTACTTTTAAGTTCTGATGATACTCCCATTCTCTATAAAGGCAATCCTCAAAGTGGTAATTGGGAACTATTAGCAACAGGACAAACAGATGATTTTCCACTTGACAATTGGCAAGGTTTCTATGACCTTGTTTTTGAAGTAGCTCCTGATGACGCTAACGTAATATTTGCAGGTACAGCCAGTCTATATAAGTCAAGCGATGGTGGCGAATCCTTCAATATCGTTGGAGGCTATGGAGGAAACTTTTCTATTCATCCAGATGCTCAATGTATGGTACTTTTAGATAATAATAGAGCATGGTTAGCAACAGATGGTGGCTTGACCTATTCTTCAGATAATTTTACGTCAACAAATAATGCTCAATCTAAAAACAAATTATTAGTCGGTTCAGATATGTGGGGTTTTGACCAAGGTTGGAATGAAGACATTATTGTTGGAGGAAGGTACCATAACGGAAATACGGCGATCGCTGACTTTTATCAGCCAAAAGCCTTGAGAATGGGTGGTGCTGAATCACCTACAGGCTGGGTTATGAAAGGTAAAAGTAGACATGTTGCTTTTGATGATTTAGGTCCAGGCTGGATTTTACCTACTTCAGCAGAATCTTCACCACAAGGAAGGTTCCCTTTTTCTAAATATCCAAACATGGACGAATATGGTGGTAGAAGAGGAAATATGGTCTTCCACCCCAATTATTACGAAGTTATTTATTTAGGAGAAGGTGATGGATTTTGGAAAAGCAATGATATGGGGCTTAGTTTTGAATTATTGCATGATTTTGGTCAAAGGGTAAGATACATTCAAATGGCATATAGCGACCCAAATATAATTTATGCTGATGTTGTTAGCTTAGGCTTACATAAATCTGAAGATGGTGGTTATACTTGGACAGCTAAACCGAATTTAACTAATGCACAAAATGGTGGGAGTTATTGGGAAGGAAAACTACATTTTGATATATCGCCAAACGATGCTAATACCATATACGCTTGTCAACAAAATGGAATTTGGTCTTCAGATTTAGGAAAGATTTTCAAATCTACCGATGGTGGTGATAGTTGGACAGACTGGACAGCAAACCTTAATCCTTATGCTAAATCAATAGTCGTACAACCCGATGAATTAGGTAATGATATTGTCTATTTATTTACTTCAAATACCAATAATCAAGATGCCAAATGCTACATTAGACGCGATGGTGAAAACGAATGGTCTATTTATGGCAATGGATTTCCAGTAGGAACTGACCCTAATCACGCTCTGGCATTTTTTAGAGATAGTAAGTTAAGATTGGCTGGGACATCAGGCGTTTGGGAAATCGACTTAGATCAAGTGAATTTTTCACCTATTATTCAGCCTTGGGTAAATAGTCCTATTATCGATTGTGTAAATGATACTATTCATCTAGAAGATCATTCTATTCTAAATCATGATAATTGCAGTTGGACTTGGAGTATAAATCCTGAACCTTTGTATATTGAAAATACAAACATTAGGAATCCAAAAGTTGTATTAGGTGAGGTGGGTAATTACTCTATTACATTAACTGTTAACAAAGATGGTAATACATACTCTAAAACCATAGAAAATATGGTTTATGCTAGTGAATGTCCATCTATTGAAAACTGTAACAATCCAGCCTTAGTTTCAAAGGAGGATTGGAGTTTAAGCTATGTTGATAGTGAAGAAATCAATTACCCTGGATATGCTACTATGGCTTTTGATGGAGATGCAAGTACTATATGGCATACTCAGTGGAGTACAGGTGACATACCCTATCCTCATGAAATGCAAATTGACTTAAATAATGAGTATAAAATTTTTGAGTTTACCTACCAAACAAGGCAAGATGGACAAAATGGACGAATTAAAAATATGGAATTGTATTTCAGTAACGACTCTAATAATTTTGACACAGCCGATACCATCATTCAATTTGAAAATACGTCAGCACCACAAACTATCATTTTTCAAAATCCTAAAATAGGTAGTCATATGAAAATTGTTGCTCTCTCAGAAGTTAATGGAGGACCATGGTCGTCTGCTGCTGAATTTGATTTAAAAGCATGTTATAATACGTTAAGAGTTGAAACAAAAGATTTTGAATTTCTTAATGCTTACCCTATTCCAACAAGTGGCCCATTTAAAGTATCTTTACCTTCAATTGGAAGCTATCAATATGCTATCTATACTATTGATGGAAAATATCTTAAAGACAGTTCGTTTAATGGTAATACCGATTACATAGAGTTAGATTTATCTAACTATGAAGACGGTGTATATGTTATTGAAGTTATTTCTAACAATAACAGAAAATACCTCATTAAATCTATTAAAAAGTAAGACTTATTTTAAACTAGTTAAGCTTTCAGAAACTAATAATTTCTCAGTTGTAAAGCCTTCCGCAAATTTTACTCTTGATAGTCGCCCTAAGTTAGCTGCACGATAATGCACACTATCTAAAAATCCTTGACTAGAAATGATTGTTTCTGGTTCTTTAGAACTTGCGTCAAAAAATTGAGAACTAAATGCCTTTACAGCCTCTATTTTAATGGACATAAAATCGCTAACATCTACAACGAAATTTGGCTCTATTTCTTCAAATTGTATATAGTGATAAACCACATCTGGTCGCCAAGCTTCTTGTCCTGTTTCTATCTTAGGCAGACCTGCCAAAAAACAAGCAGTAGAAACCAAATCAGAACCTTTTTTGTGGTCGGGATGTCTATCACTTACTGCATTGGCTAATACAATACGTGGTCTATATTCTCGTATAATTTTCACAAGCTCCATTTGATGCACCTCATCGTTTTGAAAAAAACCATCTTTAAATCTCATATTATGACGAAACTCAACACCCAATATTTGAGCCGCCAAAGCAGCTTCTTTATCTCTTATTTCAGCACTACCTCTTGTCCCTAATTCACCTCTTGTAAGATCAACTATTCCAATCTTACTACCCAAATTAACTTGTTTAGCAATTGTTCCTCCACAACCTAACTCTACATCATCGGGGTGAGCTCCAAAAGCTAATATATCTAGCTGTTTATCCATTTTACTATTTTTTTTGATTTTGGACTTGTTGTCGGTAAAAAATAATCTACCCACTGACCATTTTCATCGATAATGAATTTTTGAAAATTCCACAAAACCGAAACATTCTTTTTACCATTTTTATTTTTCTCCGTCAACCATTTATAAATGGAATGTTTAGATTTTCCTTTGACCGATACTTTTTCAAAAATAGGAAAAGTTACGCCATAATTTTTTTGACAGAAAGATGATATCTTTTGACTATCGCTATATTCTTGATTGGCAAAGTCAGAAGAAGGAAATGCTAAAACTTCAAAGTTTAGATTTTTATACTCTTTATATAACTCTTCTAATTGCTTGTATTGAGGTGTCAACCCACACTTAGAAGCTACATTGACAATTAATAACTTTTTACCCTTCAATGTAGACAAATCAAAATCTTCTCCATCAATGGTTTTCACTTTAATGTCGTATAAAGATAAATTGTCCTCATAATTGTAACTATTCATACAGCTCAGTAATAAGGTTATTGTAAATACGCTTGAGTATTTCTTTAGTCTCTTAATTGTTTTTGTCTCCATTTAGCTAATACTGCAACAAGAGTTACTATAACGATAGAATAATAAACAAATGAAGGAATAGGCATTGGATCTCCTTTAGCGTAAGAATGTAAACCTGAAAGGTAGAAGTTCACTCCAAAATAAGTCATAATAATTGAACTGTAAGCTACTATTGAAGCTAAGTTAAAGGCAAATATTCCTTTGATTTTTGGTATGAAACGCATGTGCAAAACAAAGATATAAATTAGCATACTAGCCAAAGCCCAAGTTTCTTTAGGATCCCAACCCCAATATCTTCCCCAAGATTCATTAGCCCATATACCACCTAAAAAAGTACCTACAGACAACATAAACAAACCTGTAGTAATACTCATTTCATTAATAAAGGTCAACTCCTTCAAACTAGCTGCTATTCTACTTTTATTCGTTGAACTTTGAATGACCATTAAAATTAAATTGAGGAATCCTAACAATGCACCAAGTGCCAAAAACCCATAACTAGCAGTTATGATAGCTACGTGAATGATAAGCCAATACGAATCTAAAACAGGTACTAAATTGGTAATTTCAGGATCTAACCAATTCAAAGCCGCAACCATTAGCAATAAAGAAGATAGAATAGCTGTTGCTGCTACAGTCATTAAACTTTTTCTAGAAAAAATGAATCCAGCTAATATGGTTGCCCAAGCTATATAAATAACACTTTCATAAGCATTACTCCACGGTGCATGACCAGAGATAAACCATCTGCCCACAAGACCAATTGTGTGAGCTAAGAAGCCAATCCCTACTAGTACAAAAGCAAATTTTATAATATAATTACGCCATTTTCTTTCCTTTAAAATTTGCTGAATGAGTAGTAAAATCATTATTAAACCTACAATGGCATAGTAGTATGATAAACGATTAAAAACTTTAAACTCATTATAAAATACTTCAGATTCTATTTTCATATCGGAAGGATAAACAGCAGAACCAAATTTCAATTGATAGTTCTTTATTGCTGTTAGGGTGTTATTTGGCACTTCATAGTCTCCGTCATTTAAGGCTTGTTGCAAACTCTTGTAATAGATTGGTAGAATATTATTCACAAATAAAGAATCATCACCCATCAGTAAACCTTGATTCATAGATGGTGATATCCATTTGTTATTGAGGTCATCAGGGATTGGAAAAAAGCGCATGAAAGAGCCGTTATAGACCATGTAACAGATGTTTACCCTTTCATCAACATTCATCACTTCCTTATCATACTTACTTCTTTCGGCTGGTTTTTTAGCGTAAGCTATCTCAACATCATTTGTTAAAACATATTTAGCCTCATCACTAAAGAATGATAAGAAGGAGGTGAATTTATCTTCAAGTCCAAGCTTTTCTTGTAACTCATCATTATTAACTTTAATCATTGGTGCTAACTGCCACAAATAAGGATTCTGTAACATACCCAATACTACTTGATTAGAGTTTAAACCTTTGTACTCACTCTTTCTACTTACTTTTCTAAGAACTTCAGAAGTTGTTGTACTAAAAGGTTTCAAGCGACCACCATCATCTTGAACAACTAATCTGCCAAATTTGTCAGCATGATTTTTATCTATAGCATTGGCTTGAATGAGCGAATCTACTGATGATGAATTTTGAGCTAAAACAGAAGATGAAAGGGAAACAAAAAGGATTAGTGAAAGCGCCCTTTTGAGCCTTAAATCATCTAGTTTTTTTCTCAATGAAGCAAAACGTGTTTTCTTAGAAAACATAGTAGCTATCATTCCTACAGTCATCATCAAATAACCTAAATAACTAATCCAAGTACCCCAAAAATCGTGATTGACAGAAAGAACTGTTCCCAATTCGTCTTGATCATAAGAAGATTGGAAAAAACGATAGCCTCGATAATCCAAAACATTATTCATAAAGATACGATGATTGGTCTTTTCTTTACCATCAATTAGAGTCACCTCACTAGCAAAAGAGGCTGGACTATTTGAACCTGGATAACGTTCAAGCTGAAAATCGTTCAAGCCTATAAAAAAAGGTGTTTGGTAATATTTAGAACCATAGGAAAGAGAAAAGTTTAGTCCTCCTAATTGGAACTGATTTCTATTACTAACAAAGCCTTTATCACCAAAAAGATCAATAAGCTGTTCTTCACCATTACTTCGTACCTTGATCTTTAGTAAATCTTCCATTTCTTGACCTTCAGGATTTACTCCTGCATAATGTGTCAGAGTAGCTTTTTCATTCAAAATAGGAATAACAAAATTTTGACCATCAACCATATACAAGGAACGTAGCTTAAGGGGTTGAATACTATCTTTTTTGATACTGCCTTGAAAACGATCTGCCATACGCATAAACTCTCCATCTGAAGGAAGTTGAACCATCAACTCATCGTTTTGAAAAAAGAAATTGACGTGTCCAGGTAAAGGTGTTCCAAAAGAAAAGTTTAAACCCAAATAGCGTTTTGCCCTACCCTCTTGTAAGTAAAAGGTTTCTCTACCATTAGCACCTGCCAAAACAATAGTCAACGTTGGAATACCTTCACCAACAATTAATGTATCCACGGCATTAGGAATATAATCGACATAATCTACAGAAATGTCGTTATCTAAAAACTTCACATCTTGACTAAAGTTATTCGATTTTAAAAATTCTAATGGGCCCTCATAATTGTGTAATAACAAAGGCTTATCATAACTGTACTGATAAGCATTATCATGAACATTTATCTGTAAAAAAGTACGGTCAGATACAATTAGGTTAGATTGCTCACCTTCACGAATTGACATCATACCCTCAAAACTTACGTATCGAGTAATACCAGCACCAATAACAATCATAATAAACGAAATGTGGAAAAGTAATACTGGCCATTTTTCTTTGCGCCAAAGTTTGTATCGATTGATATTCGCAATCATATTGACACTAAGAAGCACAATAATGAGCTCAAACCAAGTTGTATTATATATGAGAGCTTTAGCCGTTTGAGTACCAAAATCATTTTCTATAAAAGTGGCATATCCGATAGCAACAAAAAACAAGAGTATTAAAATAGCCATCAGACGCATTGAAAATAAAAAGGCAATGAATTTATCTAACATAAAGGTTTAAATTTGGAAGTACAAAATTACTTAATTTTGTGATGATTTTATCTCAATTATCTATATTTCAGTATGACAAAAATAACAATGATAGGCGCAGGAAATTTAGCTACTCATTTGTGTCGTGCTTTGATAAACTCAGGTCATGAAATTATTCAGATATACAGCAGAACAATAGAATCAGCCTCAACTCTTGCTAAGGAGATAAATGTACCTTACACAACTGACACTAAAGCCATCAAAAGTTCAGATTTAGCTATTATCGCAGTTAATGACGATAGTATTCAAGACATCGAAAAGCACATAGGTTTCCCTAAAGTTCATACTTCAGGAACAAAACCACTATCTACTTTAAACGGAAAAAATATTGGAGTATTTTATCCTTTGCAAACCTTCAATAAAAATATAGATATTAACTTTAAGTCCATTCCAGTATGTGTAGAATCATCAAATAGTGGTTTATTACAAACTTTAAAAAATTTAGCTGTATCTATTTCGGATAAAGTTGTAGAATTAAACAGCGAACAAAGAAAAAGTTTGCACCTTGCTGCCGTAATCAGTTGTAACTTCAGCAATATGCTTTACCGCCTTTCTGAAGAAGTATGTCAAAAAGAAGGTATCCCTTTTGACATCTTGCAACCGTTAATTTTAGAAACAGCACAAAAGATTAAACATACATCACCCTCTCTAGCTCAAACAGGACCGGCTAAAAGAGGGGATTTTGAAACTATAGAAAAACATTTGATGCTGTTAAAGAATGATGAAGAAAAAAAAGAAATATATAATTTACTAACAGCAAGTATTAAAAAACGTCGATGAGTTATAAAGAAAAACTAAATCATATAAAAACATTCATTTTTGATGTTGATGGTGTGCTAACAGATGGGAGAATATTACTTCACCCCTCTGGAGAGCAAATGAGAAGTATGAGTGTGAAAGATGGAATGGCTATAAGAGAAGCTATTAAAAAAGGATATTTAGTTGCTATAATTTCCGGAGGAAAAAGTCAAGGTCTTATAGACCGTTTTAAACATCTTAAAATTAGCGATGTATACCTTGCTTGTGACAACAAAAAAGATGCTCTTAGTGATTTAATGCATATCCACGAACTAGATTCACAATCAATTCTCTACATGGGAGATGACATCAATGATTGGGAAGTAATGAAAGAAGTAGGCTTAAGCACATGCCCTCAAGATGCAGTTCCAGAAATAAAAGCTATTGCAGACTACATTTCACATAAAAATGGTGGTCAAGGTTGCGTTAGAGATATTATAGAACAAACACTTAAAGTACAAGGAAAATGGTCAAACTAATAGATTTTTTCAGGCTAATAAGAACAAAGAATCTTTTAATTATTGCTATTAGTCAATACCTAATTCGCTATGCTATAATCATACCGATGACAGATAGTAAAAGTCTTAGTGATTTACAATTTTTCTATCTAGTATTGTCAACGATTTTTATTGCCGCTGCTGGCTATATCATTAATGACTACTTTGATACTAGAGTTGATAGACTTAACAATCGAAAATTAATAATAGACCAAACTATTAAAAGACGTGAAGCTATTTTGTTACACTTTATATTCAGCGGAATAGGTGTTTTTCTAGGTTTTTTTCTAGGTTGGAGAGTAGGTATTTTAAATCTTGGCTTTATAAATCTATTCTGCTCTAGTGCATTATGGTTTTACTCTACTCACTTTAAACGTGCTTATCTAAGTGGTAATCTACTTATTAGCCTGTTGGCTGCTTTAGTTATACTAATTATACCATTGTATGAAATAATACCTAACCCAAATACAAATAGTGAAAATGCTTTTTATATAATCTGTGGTTATGCCATTTTTGCTTTCATTACGACTTTTATCAGAGAAATTATTAAAGATTTCGAAGATGCAAGTGGAGATAAAAAAATGGGCTACACTACCTTTGCAATAGTTTCAGAAAAAACAGCTAAAAAAGTAGTTCAATCTTTAAGTTTAATATTAATAACTATCATTGGAGTTGTTGCTTACCTTCAAATTATATATCCAGCATATTATGCTGCGGCATACGTTATCTTGATAGTTGAAGTACCATTTATTTACTTTTTCATAAAGTTAATGGGCATAAACGATAAAAAAGGATATCACCAACTCAGCCAAACTATAAAATTAATAATGTTAACAGGAACACTATCTATGTTGGTCTTTACACTTTTGTTTTAAAGCTATTTTA
>CAXFLH010000005.1:0-36448 GCA_964003875.1 uncultured Flavobacteriales bacterium
CATTTGGATACTTTACCCTGACGCAAAAGAATAAGCATCTTTTCCTCTATCATTCTCGGCTTAAGTATGGATTTGTACAACTCTATAAGCTGTTCGTCACTTATACCTTTTCGATTGAATACCATAAACTTTATTCCTTCATTAAGTGAGTAAAAATAGAATAATTCGTTACTTTGTGCAATAAATTTCAAGCAATGAATTGGGAAAATATCATTATCATACTTTTAGTGTTTTCAGCTGTAGTTTATCTGATTAAAACTTTGCGAAAGCCTAAATCCAATTGTGGCAACGATAGTTGTAATTGTGAATAAATTATGAGTATTTCTCACTTACTCACTTTTCTAAAAAAGGTCTTAACCTTATGTCTTATCTATAGCTTAAGTCGGTTAGCATTCTATTTCTATAATTTTTCTAATAGTGAAGTAAGTCATCTGTTTTTAGCATTCCTAGAGGGTATTCGCTTTGATATATCGGCCATTTTGTATATAAACCTCCCTATTGTGTTGCTATTCATTATTCACTACATATTACCCCAATCCAAGATTTACAATCGTTTTCTAAGTGCTGTTTTTATTCTAGTCAATACGCCCTTTATACTACTCAATAATATCGATATTGTCTTTTACACTTTTAACCTAAAACGTAGTGCCATTGACTTTTTTAGCTTCATCACTAAAGACGATTTTTTTGGTGTTTACCTCAAGTATATCTTAGAATACTGGCCCGTAACACTGTTGTTCCTCGCCCAAATGCTAGTGTTGTTTTATACACTAAAGCTACCCAAAAGTATTCAGCGTAAACCCATTGACCTCCTACTTCTTGTTTTTCTTGTTGGTAGTATCGTCTTGGGCTTAAGAGGTGGTACTCAACTCAAACCCATCAAAACCATTAATGCTGGTGTGCTTTCTTCTTGCAACGAGTCCGATTTGGTGTTGAATACCCCTTTTACAATTCTACATTCTTACCAACAAAATAGCTTGCAAGCCTATACTTACTTTGAATCCGACCAAAGTAATTATTACAATACCCTTCACCGTTACGATTCCGATGGCTTCAGTAAGCAAAATGTCGTTATCATCATCTTAGAGAGTTTCTCCAAAGAATTTGTTGGCTATTATAATGATGGTCAAGGCTATACCCCTTTTCTAGATAGCTTAATGTCCACAGGATTGGTCGCACAAAATGCTTATGCTAATGGCGTACGTTCTATAGAAGCATTACCTGCCATTACTGCCTCTGTTCCTTCGCTAATGACAGAGCCATTCATCACCTCATCTTATGCCAATAACAACTATACTAGCATAGCGTCTATCTTGTCTAAAGAAGACTATCACACCTCCTTTTTTCACGGTGGACAAAAAGGGACTATGGGCTTTTATGAATTTTCTAAAAAGGCTGGATTTACCGACTATCACGGAAGAGAAGAATTCAATGACGATAAGCATTACGATAAGCATTGGGGTATTTATGACGAGCCTTTTTTCACCTATTTTGCTAAGCAATTAAATACGATTGAGAAGCCATTTCTAAGTGTCTTTTTCTCCCTCACTTCTCACCCACCATACCACATACCAGAAGAATATGAAAACCAATTTCCTAAAGGGGAATTGGATATACACGAAAGTATAGCCTATTCCGATAATGCGCTAAGCACATTTTTCCAAACTGCCAAACAGATGGATTGGTTCGATAACACCTTATTTGTCATCACTGCCGACCATACTTCGCCGCTTTCTAACAAGATAGCTTACAAAAATAAAATCGGTAGATATGCTGTGCCTATGCTATTTTGGAAAAGCGATAGCACACTAAAAGGTTCCGTTGAAAATACTAGCCAACACATAGACATCTTACCTACCGTATTGGACTTGATAGGTTATGAGCAAGAATTTTTTAGCTTTGGTGTATCAATATTACAAGGACAAGACTTGGCTGTATCCTTTCTAAAAAACGAATACCTGATGATAACACAAGACGGATTTCTAGTGAATAAAGCCGAAGTCTATACCACCTATAATGATAAAACATTGAAAGATAGTATGCCCAATTCTCCTGCTCTTGTCAATCAATTGAAAGCAATCAAACAAGGCTTTAATAACTCTATGATTACGAACCAAATGAGTGTCCATGAAAATTAGATTTATTATCAATCCCATCTCTGGTAAAGCCCAACATAAAGGTTTAGAAAGTCGCATTGAAAAACACCTTGACTTGAAGAAGTTTGATTTTGACTATTTCTATACAGAAAGAGCAAAACATGCTACCGAATTGGCGCAACAAGCAGTAAAAGATAAGATAGATGTGGTAGTAGCTGTTGGTGGCGATGGTACTATGAACGAATGTGCTAAGGGATTATTAGGAAGTCAAACGGCTTTAGCAGTACTACCTTGTGGATCTGGTAATGGTTTTGCTTTTCATTTTGGTATGGAAAGAAATATTGACAAAGCCATTAAGCAACTTAACATTTCGGATTTCAAAACGATAGATAGCTGCACAGCTAACGGTCTGCCCTTTTTTAACGTTTCTGGTGTTGGCTTCGATGCTCATATCGCTCACCTTTTTGCAACTACTAAGGTAAGGGGCTTTTCATCTTACGTCAAATTGGTCTTGCGTGAATGTGCCAACTACCCTGCTCAAGATTATACCCTAGAATACGATGGTAAAAAAGAAGTATATAATGCCGTCATCATTTCATGGGCCAATGCGACTCAGTTTGGAAATGGTGCTCAGATATCGCCTGAAAGTAAAGTAGACGATGGTTTAACAGAAATTTGTGTCTTGAAAGACTTTAGACGTTATCTAGTCCCTGTATTGTTATATCGTCTATTTACAGGCAAAATACACCAATCTAAATACATGACTATCATCAAAACCAAAAGCATAACAATAAGTTGTCAAAATGGCCAAAGCCACCTCGATGGCGAAGGGCACGACCTTGGCAAAAAAATACACATAGATACCCATCCTAAAACATTAAAAGTATTTATTCCTTATGGCTAAAAAGAAGAAAAATAAAATCGGCGTGATGTATTCTACCAATTCCAATTTTGAGTACGAATACGAAAGCGAAGAAGAAACACTAGCTATCGAAAATCAACGCTTAGAAGTTTGGATTGATAAAAAAAAAAGAGGCGGTAAAGTGGCAACTATCGTCAAAGGTTTTGTAGGTCAAGAGAGTGACTTAAAAGACTTAGGAAAAGCTCTAAAATCGGCATGTGGTGTTGGCGGCAGTGTCAAAAATGGAGAAATCATTATTCAAGGTAATGTTCGAGAAAAAGTAATGGAACTACTGCAAAAGAAAGGCTATCACTGTAAACGTGTAGGTGCTTAATGCTTCACTAGAGAAAGGTATAAATTCTCATATACAGGAACAATCTTGTTAAGCTCGAAGTTTTGAGAATGCTTTAGGGCATTGGTTTTAAAACGGGCTAAAGTGTCTTTGTCTTTAAAGATAGTCAATACACTAGTTATCATACCCTCAATATCTCCTACTTCATTTAAAAAACCCGTTACACCATCTTTGTTGACCTCTGGCAAACCACCGACATTGGAAGATACAACCGCTACTCCTGATGCCATAGCCTCAAGAGCTACCAAACCAAAACTTTCTGTTTCAGAAGGTAAAAGGAAAACATCCGATATACTTGTAATCTGTTCTATACGCTTGGATTTACCTAAAAAGAAAACCTTATCGGAAATGCCTAGTTCTCTAGCTAAATTTTTAACTTGATGCAACTCAGGGCCATCGCCAACCATCAGTAGCTTGGCAGATAATTGCTGTTGTACACCTTCAAAAATACGTATGACATCATCCACCCGCTTTACTTTTCTGAAGTTAGAAATATGCGTGATAATCACCTCGTCCTTTTCAGCAAATTGAGCTCTCAATTCAATATCCTCAGCAAAACGGTATAAACCAGAATCTATGAAGTTGGGAATTACTTTTATATTCTTCTTGATATCAAAAAATTGATAGGTATCCTCTTTTAAACTTTCCGAAACAGCCGTCACAGCATCGGATTGGTTAATGGCAAATTCTATGACCGGCTGAAAAGATTTATCCTTGCCCAATAAAGTAATGTCCGTACCGTGTAAAGTGGTAATAAAAGGTAAATCTATATTTCTAGTCTTCAATATTTGCTTGGCAGAAAAGGCTGCCGAAGCGTGTGGTATAGCATAATGCACATGCAGAATATCTAACTTTTGATTGATAGCAACATCTACCAATTTACTAGAGAGTAATAATTCGTAAGGAGCGTATTCAAATAGTGGATAGTCAGACACTGATACTTCGTGATAATACATGTTTTTAGTAAACCAATCCATACGAACCGGCTTACTGTATGTAATGAAGTGTATTTCATGTCCTTTTTCAGCCAAGGCCTTACCTAGTTCAGTAGCGACAATACCACTACCACCAAAGGTAGGATAACAAACTAAACCTATTTTTAACGATTTGTGCATCAATTAAGGTTTCTTATAGCATCATAAAAGACTTGCATAATCTTAGTCCTCACATCCATTTCCAACAATTTTTTGTTTTCTGAAGTAGGATGTATTCGATTGGACAAAAATACATAAACAAATTGTTCTTCAGGGTCAGCCCATACTAAAGTACCCGTAAAGCCACTGTGCCCAAAGGCTTTTGAAGAAGGAGAACAATCACAGGCTGGGCCACCTTCTTGCCCTTCTAAAACGGCTTTATCAAAACCAGCACCTCTCCTATTTTCGTCCTTGCAAAACTGACATTTGGTAAATTGATTGACGGTATAGTTTTGGAAATAGCGTTCACCACCATAGTATCCTTTTTGAAGTAGCATTTGCATAAAAATTCCTAAATCGTTAGCATTTGAAAAAAGCCCCGCATGACCACCCACACCACCTAACATTGCAGCCCCCATATCATGCACATCACCTTGTAAAAGCTGACTTCTAAAGTAATAGTCAAATTCGGTAGGTACTATACGACTGCTATCGAATCGATTTTTTGGCAAAAACCCCAAAGTATTTAAACCCAATGGCCTGTAGAATTGTTGGCTTACAAAATCTTGAAAGGCTAAGTTGGTTTTATGCTCAATAATATCTTTAAAAATATAAAAGCCAATATCACTGTATTTGTATGTTTTAGGCTTGAGTTTCGTACTCAATATTTGAGCCATAATACTGTCAGGATAGCTTTTATGTAAGAAAATGCCATCAGCAACTTTTACAGAAAATGTATCCGAATAGGATGTGCTATACAATGTGTCACGTAAAGAGCCGTCCTCCTCTAGTGTTTGCTTGTAAAATGGTATCCAAGATGCTAGACCAGATTGATGGGCTAGAATTTCTCGTATAGTTAGATTTTTCTTGTTGGAGGTATCAGCTAGACTAATAAAATGTTGTAAAGAACTATCCAAATGCATTTGTCCATTTTCTTCCAAATGCATCAATGCAGGAACAGAAGCAATTATTTTGGTTAATGAGGCTAAATCATAAATATCCGAATTCTCTACACTTTTGTTTTTCTTGTAGGTATGGTGTCCATAGCTTTTATTGTAAAATACTACACCGTCTTTAATAGCTAAAATTTGACAACCTGGTGTAGCTTCTTTTTCTATAGCATCTAAAGCTATACTGTCTATCTCTAGTAGTAATTTACTATCTATACCCAAACTTTCAGGAAAATCGTATTTAAGACGTGATGGTTTAGTTGTTAATCCAAAACCTTCGTCAAAATGTTTGTTGGAAACCGGTAAAGTGGCATCTGCTCCTATTCCTCCAAAAATAAGCTGAGCAGCATAAAATTGAGCCTCATTCGAATTTTGATAAGCCATAAGTAAGCCGTCAAAAGAATAAGTCATCAGTAAATCACTAATAGAATATGGGTTGGCAAAAACACTTAAAACTAATTTAGACTGTAGGGCTAAAGTTTGTAAAAATAAATCTGTATTCTGATGAATACGATAGGATTTCCAAGCGTGTTTATTTGATTTGTGAACACTAGCAATTACTAGATTGTATTGAGCCAATGAGTCCAACATCATTTTTCTTTCTTTATCGCTGTGTTGCTCATTAAGATGAAAGGTCTTTATAGGGGCGTAATTGGACAATGTATTTTGGAATTGATTGGACTGTTCACCAATAGAAACAACCGCGATATTTAGGGTGTCCAATCGTTTTAAAGGCAACAAATCATCACTATTTTGTAATACAGTCATAGACTTTTCTACTAACTTTCGATTTAATGCCTTATACCTTTTAGTATTCAAATCTTGTATTAAATAACTAGAGTTAAGATGTGTCTTTTCATCTAATCCAAACCATTTTTTTGCCATTAAAATTTTTCTACATCGGCTATTTATATTCTCTTCACTAATGGCTTTATTGACTATAGCTTCTTTGATTTTTTCAATAGCTTTAGGCACATCTTCAGCAAAAAGTAAGACATCATTTCCAGCTAAAAGTGCTTTCAAATCAACCTCACCGGGTTCATAAAATTGACTGACTCCTTTCATATTCAATGCATCAGTAAATACTAAACCTTTAAATGCTAAAGTATCTTTCAATAAGTCCTTAACTACCTTAGGAGATAAAGTCGAAGCTAAAGAGTCGGTATCATCTAGAATGGGAATGTGTAAATGTGCTACCATGACACTCCCAAGTCCATTGTCAAACAAGGTTTTAAATGGAATTAAATCCACCGTATCTAATCTTTCGTAAGAATGATTAATAGTAGGTAGTGTTTTATGAGAATCTGAATCGGTATCTCCATGACCGGGAAAATGTTTGGCACATGCCATTACACCACCATCTTGTAAGCCTTGCATATAGGCTAAAGACTGTTGAGCAACGCGATAAGGATTTTCTCCAAAAGAACGGTTATTTATTATGGGGTTGTTAGGATTAGAATTGACATCAACAACAGGCGCAAAATTGATATGAACGCCTAACCTTCGGCACTGTTCAGCAACATCTAATCCCATTTGATAAATTAAACTATCATTTTTAATAGCACCCAAGGTCATTTGCCAAGGATAACGAATAGTACTATCAATACGCATAGACAATCCCCATTCAGCATCTTGAGCTATCAACAAGGGTACTTTGCTTAAAGATTGATAGGTGTTTGTTAAATGTAATTGTCGTTTGGGTCCACCTTGCATAAACATTAGACCTCCGATATGGTATTTAATGATTAGGTTTTCAATCTCTTGCTGATGTGACACGCCCTTATTGGAATAGGCAGCCACCATAAATAATTGAGCAATGCGTTGTTCTAAAGTTAATGACGAAATCACTTGATTTACCCAAGTAGTATCTGTATCATAAAATGGAGGATTTTGAAAAGGGGCATTATCTTGGAAATTAAAAGCCAAGAAAGAAAAAATAAGAATTAATAGTGAGCTTAGAAGTTTCATAAATTAGTGAACGAACAAAATTAACAAATGCGTATTGCTAATATTCAAAATTTCAAAAAGTTTATGAACAAAAAAATTATTGAATGGTAAAAGAAGACGTGTCTTTTTTAGCAGCAGGTCTTATACTCATTACTGGAATATCCGATTTATTAATTAATTTTCTAGCGTTAGAGCCTAGGAAGTTTAAATCTAAATTTTCTTCTCCTTTAGTCATTATCATAATCAAATCAGCATTAATATCTTCAGAGTACTTAACTATAGATCCTGAAAAACTAGCAGATGACGATATTTCAACAAGTTCAGTACTACATTTAACTCCTTTTGAAGTGATAAATTCGCTTACTTGAGAAAGCGTTCTGTTTAGCTTATTTTTAGTGGAATCGTCATCATTAGCAAAAGATACGGAAAACGCACGAATCTCAGAGTTAAAAAATCTAGCGAATTGAATAGCATTGGTTACCTTTTCACGAGTTTCTTTATTCAAATCCAAAGGAAGTGCAATCATATCACAAGCATTGCTTATTGACTTACCTTTAATAGTAATTACTGGACAAGGTGCCGACCTTACCACCTTATTGGCATTAGAACCAATAAACTTTTTCTTGATGTCTTTTGGTGTTCCATCAGTACCCATAACAATAAGACTAGCGCCAACTGATTCTGCAACATCAGTTATCTCTTCATATATCTTACCAGAAGATACTAAACACTTAACGTTAGATACACCCTTGCAATATTTATTGCTCAATTTAACGAGATTTTCTCTTAGCTTATCCTTAAATTGTTTCTGTTTTTCTTCATAATCTGAAAAAATTTTTTGTAATGCTGTTGGCATTTCTACTACCGATAGAAGAAACAATTCAGAATTTGTATGTTTGGCAACGATAACTGCTTGTCGTAAAGCAACTAGTGATTGATTAGTAAAACCGATTGGGACAAGAATAATATCTTTAAAAGTCATAATTATTATAGCTTTGTTAGTGCAAAAGTAAACAAAAAGAAGATGAAATCGAATGCTAAGAATATAAAAGGAGTTTATCACCTCAATTTACTACCAGAACATATTTCTAAAGATATATTTTTAGTTGGTGACCAAGGAAGAGTAAGTGAAATATCAAAGCACTTTGATAGTGTAGAATATCAAATTACTAACCGTGAATTTGTTACTCATACTGGCTATATTGGCGAAAAAAGAATAAGTGCTATTTCTACTGGTATTGGTACAGATAATATTGATATAGTACTTAACGAATTAGATGCCTTAGTAAATACGGACTTAGAAAGTGGTCAAGAGCTAAAAGAAAAGACTAGCCTTAATCTAGTTCGACTAGGAACATCTGGCACCATACAAAAAGAGATAAACATAAACTCCATAGTCGTTTCATCTTATGGATTAGGCATTGATAATTTGATGCATTTTTATGCTAACAACCAATTCGACCACGAAATACAAAATGCTATTGACCAACAATTACAGTGGCCTACTTCCCTATCCAAACCCTATGTTTATGCTGCAAATAAAGATTTGCTAAGCAAATTTGAAGGTTTTACTCAGGGAATAACAATAACAGCACCCGGCTTCTATGCACCCCAAGGCCGTCAAATGCGAATACCATTCGCTATTGAAGATTTACACCAAAGAATGCTTAATTTTAATCATAATGGCATAAAAATCACTAACTTTGAGATGGAGACTTCTGCTTTGTATGGTTTAGGTAAATTGATGGGGCATAATTGCCTTACACTTTGTACAGTTTTAGCTAATAGAGCAACCAACCAACGCTCCACTAACTACAAAAGTGCTATTGATAATTTAATTGTTCAAGCGCTCGACAAATTAGTTTAAAATGAATGACAAAGAGTTAAATGCTTTAATTAGTCTTTTGGAGGACCCTGATATGGAGGTATTTGATTCTGTCAAATCAAGACTTGTAGAGTTAGGTATTGAGGTTTTGCCAGAACTCGAAAATGCTTGGGAAAGCAACTTTGACAGTTTAGTTCAAGAAAGAGCAGAGAAAATTATTCACGAAATACATTTTAGAGATATTGTTAAATCCTTAAAGAAATGGATTCAAAAAAAGGATAAGAATCTTCTTGAGGCATGGTTCATTATTAGTAAATACCAATACCCCGATATTGACGAGCAATTTTACAGAACAAAGATTTATAATTTAGTTTCTCAAATCAATATAGAGGTAGAACAAACATATTCTGAACTAGAAAATATATCTGCTTTTAATAAAGTCTTTTTTATCCAAAATGGATTTAGAGGAAATACAAGAAACTTTCAATCGCCAGACAACTCTTTCATCAATACTGTCATTGATAAGCATAAGGGTAATCCCCTATCGCTATCTATGCTTTACATTATTATTGCTGAACAAATAGGTTTGCCTATATGTGGTGTAAATATGCCTAAGCATTTTATCATAGGTTTTGAAGATGAAAATGAAATAAATGGAGACCCTATAAAATTTTATATCAATCCATTTAGCAAAGGTGCAATACTAAATCGACAAGACTTGGAGGTTTTTTTGAAAAGAGAAAAACTAAAAGAAGAGTCTAAGTACTTTACGCCTTGTGGCAATACCGCTATTGTCAAACGATTATTGAATAACCTACTACATTCGTTTACATTTCAATCTAAGAAAGAAAAAGCTCAAGAGATAATTACACTCATCAGACTTTTTAGATAATCTTAAAATTATTTAGCAAAATTTACCGCTCTCGTTTCTCTGATAACAGTTACTTTAACTTGACCGGGGTAAGTCATTTCAGTTTCTATCTTTTGAGATATTTCAAAGGATAACTTTTCAGCTTCGGTATCCGTTACTTTTTCACTCTCTACAACGACTCTTAACTCACGGCCAGCTTGAATAGCATAAGATTTCAAAACACCGGGATAAGCAAGTGCTGTGTCTTCTAACTCTTTAATACGTTTAATATAAGATTCTACAATTTCACGTCTAGCACCTGGTCTTGAACCTGAAATAGCATCACAAACTTGTACAATTGGCGAAATCATAGAAGTCATCTCTATTTCATCATGATGAGCACCAATAGCGTTACATATATGCTCTTTTTCACCGTATTTTTGAGCTAATTTCATTCCTAATATAGCGTGAGGCAATTCTGGTTCATCATCTGGAACCTTTCCAATATCGTGTAACAAACCAGCTCGTTTGGCCGCTTTAGGGTTTAAACCTAATTCAGAAGCCATAGTAGCACACATATTAGCGACCTCTCTAGAGTGTTGCAATAGGTTTTGACCATATGAAGAACGGTATTTCATACGCCCTACCATTCTTATCATTTCGGGGTGTAAACCGTGAATTCCTAAATCTATAGATGTTCGTTTACCGATGTCAATAATTTCTTCTTCAATTTGTTTTCTCGTCTTTTTGACAACCTCCTCTATTCGTGCAGGATGTATTCTGCCATCTGTAACTAATTTATGAAGAGCCAATCTAGCGAGCTCTCTTCTAACCGGGTCAAAGCAAGATAATAATATAGCATCAGGAGTGTCATCAACAATAATTTCTACTCCAGTAGCAGCCTCTAAAGAACGAATATTTCTTCCCTCTCTACCGATAATTCTACCTTTGACATCATCACTATCTATATTAAATACTGATACTGAATTTTCGATAGCTTGTTCGGTCGCTACTCTTTGTATGGTTTGGATAACAATTTTTTTAGCGTCTTTACTTGCCGTCAGTTTAGCTTCTTCGACTATTTCTTGAGCATAGGCTAAGGATTTTGTTTTTGCTTCGTCTTTCAAGGCTTGTACTAATTCTTCTTTTGCTTCAGACGCTGATAAGCCAGAAATGGTCTCTAGTGCCTCAACTTGTTTTTCAAGCATTTTATTAGATTTTTCTTCTTTTTGATTGAGTACATCTAACTGTCTAGAGATAGAATTTCTGATTTCATCTAATTTCTTCTCCTTATTGCTGACATGGTTTAGCTTTTGAGAAAGCTTACTTTCCTTTTCTTTTATTCTAGATTCAGAATGAGCTAACTTTTGATTACGCTGATTGATAACCTTCTCATGTTCAGATTTTAGTTCGATAAATTTTTCTTTAGCTTTAAGAATTTTATCTTTTTTAATCTGTTCAGCTTCTTTTTTGGCTTCGGATATGATTGAATTTGATTGCTTTTTTGAGTTGTAGCTAATAACTAAGTAAGCTAATACACCACCAACTAAAACTCCTGTAAGCGTCATCAAAATTAAAATTGAGTTCATTGTTTTAAGTTTAAAATTAAATACCCACATCAAACGATGAGCTAATAAACTCCTTGAAATAATGAATGAGGTAGCTACACAATCGCAAAAGTCCACTGTTCTGTCAAGAAACCATAAAGGTTGAGGCCGGTTTTTGAAGGCATAAGTCAGTCCTCGAATATAAACGTGTTGAGTTTAAAAACTGGATTGAATGACGCGGGTATTATGTAAAGAACATTTTTATAAGTGACTATCGATAATAGATTCTATTGCCAATAACTGATCTTCAAGGCTACTATCAACTTTAACCTTTTGCTCATCTCCGAGTACTTTTACAGCCATTTCAAGCAAACACATACTCAGTAAATCTTGAGTGTCTCGAGCTTCAAATTTAGCTTCATAAAGCTTCAGCCTATCCTCGATAGTTTTAACTGCCTTTCGAACACCTTCCTCATCTTTCCTATTTATGGTAAGAGGATATACTCTGTTGGCTACTGTTACTTTAATTTTAAGTTGTTGCATAAAGCGATTTCAATCATTTATTTAACAAGGCAATGCATTTATCTATTTCTCGCACTAGCTCATTTATTTTTTGTTTAGCTTCTTTGTTATCTCCTTGTTCACCCTGAATAGAAGATGAAAGCTTCAAAACTTTATTTTTTTCATTCAATTGTTGGATAGTTTGATTATGCTCATCTAATTGTTTAGATAAAACATCAACCTTCTGATTCGAGGCTTTTAACTCCTCTTTAAGTTGCTGATAGTTAGCGACTAATGACTCTAACTTGTTATGTAATCTCTCAATGGTAGCTTTCATATTCAGCAAAAAAATATCCTCAATTGATATGAATAACAAAGGTAACATTGCAATACTTAAATACAAAGTATTACGTTAATTTTTATAGTATTATTTTTGCAAATATTTGTTGATCTAGCTTAAAAATTATAATTAATGTATAAAATTTGTTTTGTTGTTATATTACTGTTGTTTAGTTTAGTGAGTTTTGGACAAGAACATCCTCAAGACTTTCATCCTCCTTTAGATATTCCACTAGTATTATCAGGCACATTTGGAGAATTACGAAGTAATCATTTTCATGCAGGTATCGACATCAAAACCCAAGGCCAATCAGGCTTAAGAGTTTATGCCATTGCAGACGGCTATATTTCTAGAATAAAAGTTTCTCCTTGGGGCTATGGCAAGGCTATTTACATTACACACGACAATGGCTACAGTTCGGTTTATGCCCATTTGATGCGTTATACTGGTGCCATTCAAGATTATGTTATAAGCAACCAATATAAAAACCAAAGCTATGACATAGAATTATTTCCAACCAAAGATGAGATAAGAGTAAAAAAAGGCGAAATTATTGGACTTTCTGGAAACACTGGTAGTTCAGCAGGTCCACACCTCCATTTTGAAATTAGAAATAGTCAAAATCAATACCCACAGAATGGTTTACAATTTGGCTTTGATATTACTGACAACATTCCGCCAATAATCAATGAATTGAAAGTATATTCTAAGGCAAAAAAGACAGTTATTGATGGTGATAATGAAGATAAAATTTATCTAGTAAAAGGGTCTGCTAAGAATTGTTACATCGACAAAACAATCGAGGTTAGTGGACCATATGCTTTGGGTATAAATACTTACGACCTATTGAATAAAGCCAATAATAAAAACGGGGTGTATTCCATTGAGGTCTTAGTAGATAGTCAGTTGATATATTCCCACACTATGAAGGAATTTGGTTTTCATGAAACACGTTATATCAATTCTCATTTGGATTATTCTGAAAAAGTCACAAACAAAAGAAAATTACACAAGTGTTTTCTTGAGCCCAACAACAAATTATCCATATACGATTATGTTGCCAACAAAGGAATTATTGAGCCTAAAAATGGTACGCAAAAAGTAGTGATTAGAGTAAAAGATGTATATGAAAATGTTTCTGAATTGAATTTTAAGGTCAAGAAGTCTGAGCAGATTTTATCCGATAACAATTCTAAAGATACCGTTAAATTCACTTCTGTTTTTCCTTATGAAGAACACAATACTTTTGACAATGAACTACTTTCCATAGAAATACCTAAATACTCCTTATACGATACCTTATTCTTTACATATAAAGTCTTTGAAGACTCAAGTGATATTTTTCATTCTCCTATACATTGTGTTCACAATGAAGAATCTACTGTTCATAGTCCCTACGCCCTATCTGTAAGAACTACAGTACCTGATAGTTTGGCATCGAAATCATACATTTGTAAACTCAATAAAAAAGGCAAACCGAACTATGTTGGCGGCAAGTACAAAGACGGAAAAATTTCAGTAAAAACTCGCTTATTCGGTAATTTCACAGTAGCCATAGACACTATTAATCCAGTTGTAAAAGGTCTAAATATATATCCAGGCAAAACGATGAAAAGTTCAACATTAAAAATGACCATTAAAGACGGAGAAAGTGGCGTTAAGACCTATTCAGCCACAATAAATGACGAATGGGTATTAATGGAATATGAGCCTAAAAGTAATAAGCTTACGCATTATTTTAAAAAAGATTTAAAAGCTGGAAAACATGTCTTTAAATTAGTTGTTTATGATTCTGTAAACAACGCTACGGAATACCAAGCCGTTTTCTATAGATAGAAATCAAAGACTTTGAATAGCGCTCTTACAATAAGAAATTATTTCATCCCTAACCTTTTCATAAACTAGCATTTTTTCTTCATCACTTCCTTCAGCATCTGCAGGGTCATTGAAAGAATGGTGTATTCGTTGTGTAGCATTTTGAAAGTATGGACAATTATCTTTAGCATGGTCACAAACCGTAAAGACATAATCGAAATGTAAATGCGCATATTCATCCATGGTATTGGAAGTATGCCCTTCTAAAGAATAGCCTTTGTTCTCCATTGCTCGTTTCATATAGGGATTGATACCATGAGCCTCTACACCGGCACTGTAAACTTCAAATTGTGACGCACTTAATAAGTCTTTGAGAACAACTTCCATCATCTGAGAACGGCAAGAATTACCAGTACATAAAACCAATATTTTTTTCATAAATACTATATCTAAAAATTATAAGTTATTCTATTGATGCCAAATTTAAAATAAATGTGTTTATCTAAAATAATTTAATATGAATATTAATACATTTGCGAATCTATGTTAAAAGGTGTTTCCAAGCATTCATTAATACTAATTTTATTCCTTTCCTATTATGGTTTTGGACAAAATGTTAATGGTGTAATAAGCACTTCTGAAAACTTTTTTCTTCAAGGTGTCAATGTCAGTGTCATTAACCAATCTAAAGGCACAATATCAGATGGTAACGGAAAATATTCTATCGATGTTTCGGCCAATAGAGAGCATGAGCTAAGTTTTTCTTTTATTGGCTTCAAAACCAAAATTGTAAAACTCCCTATGCTCAAAAAGGGGCAAAATTATGAGCTTGATATTACCTTAGAAAACCTTGGAGTATCTATAGATAATGTAGAAATAGAAGACCAAAAAACACGTTCTAACACCTTTGAAAAGGTAGATGCTAAACACGCTGTCTCAATCCCTACTGCTAGTGGAGGTGTTGAAGGCTTAATTAAAACTTTACCAGGTGTTAATTCATCGACAGAATTAAGTTCTCAATATACTGTTAGAGGTGGAAATTTTGACGAAAACCTAGTTTACGTCAATGGTATAGAAGTGTATCGCCCATTTTTAATACGTTCTGGTCAACAAGAAGGCTTGTCATTTGTCAATTCAGACCTAGTATCATCGATACAATTTTCAGCTGGTGGATATGCCGCTAGTTATGGTGATAAAATGTCTTCTGTTTTAGATATAACCTATAAAAATCCTAAAGAATTTGGGGCATCAGCAACCTTAAGTTTGCTAGGTGCAAATTTACACCTCGAAGGAGCTAATAAGTCTAAAAAATTATCATATTTGATAGGGACACGTCATAAATCCAATGCCTATTTGTTAAATAGTCTTGAAACAGAAGGAGAATACAAGCCAAGCTTTAGTGATATTCAAGCCTTTGTCAATTACCAAATCAGCAATCGCCTGTCTTTTAATACTCTATTCAATTACTCCAACAATAAATACCAACATATTCCTGCCAATAAAACCACCCGTTTTGGTACAATTAGCGTTCCCTTAGAATTACGTATTTATTTTGAAGGACAGGAAATTGATAGCTACGAAACCTTTTTCAATGCCTACAACCTTTCCTATCAAGCCAATGAACACCTTAAAACTGATTTGACATTAACTGCTTTTCAGACCTATGAAAGCGAAACTTTTGATATTCTTGGTCAATATTGGCTATCAGAAGTTGATAACGACTTAGGCTCAGAATCGTTTGGAGAAGCAAGTTTTAATATTGGCGTAGGCTCTCATCTCAATCATGCTAGAAACTACCTACAAGCTACTGTTTATAATGTGGAGCATAAAGGAGTCTATTTCAAAAATGATTTTGAATTTCGATGGGGAATAAAAGGACAAAAAGAACAAATTAAAGATGAAATCAACGAATGGACATTAATTGATTCTTCCGATTATTCATTACCTCACCCAGTAGATTCTATAGGCATAGGTTTGCAAAACCCAACATCTTTTGTTTTGGACGAATCCCTCAGAACATCCATCGATTTGGATTCATACAGATACAATGCATATATGCAATTTGAACAAAAATTAGGTCGATTTAATCTCAATTCAGGAATAAGAACGTCCTACTGGACACTGAATGAAGAATACCTATTTAGTCCTAGAGCATCACTTTCTTATCAACCCTTGTGGGATAAAGACATTGTATTTAGGTTTGCAACAGGATACTACTATCAATCCCCATTTTACAGAGAGCTAAGAGATTTTAACGGTAATTTAAATACCAATATTAAATCTCAAAAATCCATTCATTATGTACTGGGTAGTGACTATAATTTTAAAATTTGGCAACGTCCTTTTAAGTTAGTTACTGAACTGTACTATAAAGATATTACAGACCTCATTCCTTACGAAGTGGAAAATGTTAGAATTCGTTATTACGCCAATAATAATGCTGTTGGTTATGCAAAGGGTATAGATTTAAGACTCAATGGTGAATTTGTCAAAAATATTGAGTCCTGGGCTAGTGTTTCTATTTTAAGTACAAAAGCGGACATCTTAAACGATAGTTATACCGATAGCGAAGGAAACACTATAGAACCAGGCTATTACAGCAGACCAACCGATCAATTGGTTAATTTTAACCTATTCTTTCAAGATTACCTTCCTAAGAATCCTAACTTCAAGATGCATCTCAATTTGGTTTATGGTTCACGCCTACCACTTACTGCTCCTGGTAGCTATAAAGGTCAATACAATTTTACCATTCCAAACTATAAAAGAGTAGATATTGGTTTTTCTGCTATTCTTAAAAAAGAAGGTCAAGAAACAGGAAAATTCAATCCTTTAAAATTTACCAAGTCGACTTGGATAAGCATGGAAGTCTTCAATTTACTAGATATAGACAACACCATCTCTTTCTTGTGGGTAAAAGATACCAATGGTTATCAGTTTGGTGTTCCTAACAGACTGACTTCAAGGCTAATCAACCTAAAACTTCACATAGAAATCTGATTGATTTTTCTATCTTTGCGACCTAAAATCTAAGACAGTTTTTCATGAGGTTATATTTCATTTTAGTAGCTATTATATTTAGCACCGCTTCGTTTTCACAGAACAAATACAATCCACTTAGCAAACCTAACACCTACAATCAAGCAGACAATCCAAACTATTGGAAAAATAAAGCACCTGCAGGCTATTGGCAACAAGATGTACACTACACTATTATAGCAAATATCGACGAAACCAAAGATATCATTGATGCCACAGAACAATTGGTGTATTGGAACAATTCTCCTGATGATTTAAATGAATTGTATTTTCACTTGTATCAAAATGCCTTTACCCCCAATTCGTATTGTTCAGAACTTCATAATCAAAATAATAAAGAAATAAATTATGGTAAGTACGAAAAAGAAGGTCTAGGTACAGTGGTTAAAAATCTTAAAGTTGATGGTAAATTAGTAGAGACAATATTAGATAATACCATTTTGAAAGTTATTCTCAATGAACCACTAAAAAGTGGTGATAAGATTACTATTAATATGGATTTTAAAACCTATTTTGATACGGGTTCTTTGAGAAGAAGAATGAAAACCTTTAATGCCTTTGGTAATACCCATTACGATGGTGTGTTGTGGTATCCTAGAATTGCCGTTTATGATAAAAAATTCGGCTGGACTAAAGACCAACACCTTGGCAAAGAGTTTTACGGCGATTTTGGAACTTTTGATGTGGAACTAACTTTTGCCTCCAACTACATTGTTGAAGCTACTGGAGCACTTCAAAACAGAGAAGAAGTTATGCCTACTAGTCTAAGAGAAAAATTAGACATCAAGAATTTTGCGAATAAACCTTGGAACTCACCCCCTAGCATTATTATCCCCTACGATAGTCTTTCTAGAAAAACATGGATATATCACGCTGAAAATGTTCACGACTTCGCCTTTACTGCCGACCCTACCTACAGAATTGGTGAAGCCGAGTGGAATGGCATTAGAGCGATTTCTTTAGTACAAGAGCCACATGCCTCAAGATGGCAAAATGCTGCTGACTTTGCAGCTAAAGTTATTCAGGTTTTTTCTGAAGATATAGGTATGTACGTTTATAACAAAATCATTGTTGCTGATGCTAGAGATGGTATGGAATACCCCATGATTACTCTAGACAGTGGTAGTGACCCTGGCTACAGAGGATTATTAGCTCACGAAATTGGTCACCAATGGTTTTATGCTCAAGTAGGTTCCAATGAAACTTACAGAGCAGCAATGGATGAAGGATTTACTCAATTCTTAACAGCCTGGGCATTAACAAAAATTGATGGGGATTTTCTAGTTAGAGAAAAACCAAGTAGTAAATACGGCATACGTTTTACAAAAGATGTTAAAGCTATAGACTCAAGGGTATATTATGCATATTTAAGAGATGCAACTAAATACAATGACCCTGCTCTAAACACACATTCAGATGATTTTGGCAGTGCACTAGGTCATGGTGGAGGATACCGCCACGTTTATTATAAGACAGGTGCCATGCTCTATAATCTACAATACGTTTTAGGTGATGAACTCTTTTTAGAGGCTATGCAACACTATTTTCAAAAGTGGAAAATGGCTCACCCCTATTTTGAAGATTTTAGAGAATCTATAATTGAGTACACCAAAGTAGATTTGAATTGGTTTTTTGACCAATGGCTGGAAACCAGCAAAACTATTGACTACAGTATTAATAATGTAAAAAATACTAATGAAGATAATTTTGAAATTACTTTTGAGCGTAAAGGTGAAATGCAAATGCCTATTGATTTTAGTGTTTATGCTAATGATGGAAAAGAGTACAAATACCACATTCCAAATCATTGGTTTGTAAAAAACACCGATGCAACGGTATTAAACAAATGGCACGCTTGGGGCAAATTGTATCCTAAGTATACAGCAAGCGTAAATATTCCTTCTGGGATAGAGCGGGTAGTTATTGACCCTACTAACCGATTGGCAGACAAGTATATGTTGAATAATGTAAGTAAAGTGCCAATGGAGGTCGATTTCGATTCAAGAGTTTGGAATATGCCAGATTGGAAGCAATACGAACTAAACGCAAGACCAGATGTATGGTATAACAATTACGATGGTGTTAAATTAGGTTTTCATATTAATGGAGATTATATGAACTACCACCATAAAGTAGATGCTAGCGTTTGGCTAAATACGGCTTTCCTTCAAGATTATAACTATTATGATTATTATCAAAATGAATATAACCCATTCTCCTATCGCTTTAATTATAATACAGGCTTAGATAAATTCAGTAAGCATACGGATATCACTTTACACAGTAGATTGTTAGATGGATTAAATCTGAATAAAATTAAATTGAAGAAATACGATTATTCTAAAAAGAATATGTTTTATGCTTCATTTAAAAGCATGTACCGAGCTAAAGAATCAGACTTAAGATATACCAATTATAAAGTTTGGGAAAGTGAAAAATTCAATAATACTGCAACTTTTGGGTGGACACATTCTTACAAATACAAAGGTAGTGATTGCAAATTGAATTTAGAGCTAACAAGTTCAACTATAGCTAGTGACTACGATTATTCTAAGGTAGTTTTAACTTCTGTTCACAAGAGTAAATTAGGAAAATTACAACTCAACACACGCTTATTTGGCCAATATGGTAGTGGAACGAATTGGGCTGGCGAATCAAGGCTTAATCTTGCAGGTGCTAATTCCGAGGAATTAATGGAAAATAAGTTCACTAGATCAGAAGGTTTCATTCCTAATCAATGGCTAGGTTATGGAAGCACCACCAATCATTTTCAAATGGGTGGTGGCTTAAACCTCAGAGGATATGCAGGGTATTATGCTCCAGAGATAAATGATGAAGGCAATTATGTACTTTCTTATAACGGTACTTCAGGTGCTTCAATAAGTGCTGAATTAGAATTTCAGAACATCTTTTCATTAAATAGAATTTTTGGTTTGCCATTTAAAAGTTATCTCTTCGCCGATGCAGGTGTTATAAATACCACAGAAATTACAAGAGAAAATTATAAAGAAGCATTTTCAAAAGTACGCTCAGATGCTGGATTAGGTTTTGCTCTTACCTTAAATGAATGGGGACCTTTACAAATAGTTAAACCCATAACATTGAGATTAGATTTACCATTTTTATTAAATAGATATCCTAGTGTTGACGAAGATTATTTTCAGACCAACAGGTTTGTCGTAGGAATCGGCAGAACGTTTTAACTATTTAAGTATAATGAAAAAGATATTAGTAACAGGAGGGGCAGGATATATAGGATCTCATACTCTTGTTGAATTATCAGCAAACAATTTCGAGCCTTTAATAGTTGATAACCTTTGTAACACTTCTATTCAGAATATAACAGGTGCTGAAAAAATTATTGGGAAACAGATACCATTTTACAATGTAGATTGCACCAATGAAGAGGCTTTAAATGATGTCTTTGAGCATGAAAAAAATATTCAAGGTGTAATACATTTTGCAGCCTATAAATCTGTTGAAGAATCGATCAGAGAACCTGAAAAATACCATTCAAATAATATAGGCTCATTACAAGTTCTATTAAATGTAATGAAAAAACATAAGGTGGAAAATATCATTCTCTCATCCTCATGTACAGTTTATGGTAGCCCAGATGTATTGCCTGTAAGTGAGAGCACCCCCTTCAAAAAAGCAGAATCTCCTTATGGTGAGACAAAGCAACTTTGCGAAGAATTATTAAACAAGACCGATATCAGTAGTGTTTCATTACGCTACTTCAACCCTATTGGCTCACACGAAAGTGGATTGATTGGAGACTGTTCGTTTGACAAAGCTAGTAACTTGGTTCCTATCATTACAGAAACTGCTATAGGTATAAGGGAACAAATAACCGTTTTTGGAGATGATTATAACACGAAGGATGGTACATGTCTAAGAGATTATATTCACGTTATTGATTTAGCTAACGCTCATATTAAAGCCTTAGAATATGTTATGAAATATAATAACAAATCAGCTTTTAACATAGGTACAGGTAATGGAGTTAGTGTTCTTGAGGCTATTCATATATTTGAACAAGTAAACGATCTGAAAGTAAATTACAAGATTGGACCACGTAGAGCTGGTGATGTTGAGCAAATATATTCTGACAACACCCTATCTACTAATGAATTAAAATGGGAAGCTAAAAGAACTATAGAAGAAGCAATGTCAAGTGCATGGCTTTGGGAAAAACAGAAGCAGTAACGGAAATAAATATATGACAAAGCAAAAAACAATTTTATTTGTTACTCCACAGATGAGTGGTTTTGTATTAAATGATCTAAATATTATAAAATGTGAATATAGAGTAATTCTAAATATCTATAATTGGAATAAGAAATACCTTGCCCCCTTTTATTTATTTCATCAATTTTTCTTTATTGCATTTAACATCATTAAGATTAATAAAATTATTATCGAATTTGGAGGATATTGGTCACTAATTCCAGTAATTTTTGGAAAACTATTTAGAAAAAGAACGATTATTATTTGCCATGGAACAGATTGTGCATACCTCCCTTCATTAAACTATGGAACTCTTGGCAAAAAATATATTAAACTGTTTTGTAAATTTTCATATAACTTATCAGACTTGATATGTCCAGTAAGTGAGTCATTAATTCAAGTGAAGAATAAATTTCATTTAAAAAATAATGAAATTAATCAGGGTATATTATCCTTTTACCCTAATATTAAAACACCTTTTAGGGTTATTCATAATGGCTTAGATTTAGATTTTTGGACAAATGATAAATACAATAAAAGAAAAAATACTTTTTTGGCTGTATTCTCTGAAAAACAATACCGACTTAAAGGTGGTGATTTAATATTCACTATCGCCCAACGCTTCAAAGAATGTAACTTTGAAATTGTAGGATTAGAATGTCCTGAGTTCTTATATAATAGACCAAAAAACATTTCATTTTTAGGCAAACTAAATCATAAAGAGTTAATTTACAAATACACTCAATCTGAATTTTACCTCCAACTATCTTGCTTTGAGGGCTTCGGTCTATCTCTTTGTGAAGCAATGTTATGCAAATGTATTCCCATAGGTTCATCAGTTAATATGATTCCTGAAATTATAGGTAAAAATGGATATATTTTAAAAGAAAAAAATAGTCAACAATTAGAACTAATCATTAAAGAGGCTTTAGAGCTTAAAAATAAAGAGATGGTTGCTGAAAAAGCTAGACAAAGTATAATAAATAGATTTAGTCTAGAAAAAAGAAAAATAAATCTATTAAAAGCTATAAAATGATTTACATACTATTTGAACTCTTCAGGAAAACTATCAATCAAAGCATCTAAATCTATTTTTAATTCTCTACATTTACTTTGACTTATTAAAAATTCAATTGTTATATCTTCATGTATAACTACAGGCTTTAATAGCTCAGATTTGATAGACATGAAATAATCGTTAAACTTAAAAGATCCTCCCTTTAATTTATCCGTAAACTTAATCCAAACAGATGGTATTTTATAACTATCTGAAATTATTAGTCCATGCAGTGAACTAGAAGCTATCTGCTCACACGAACATATTTCATCTATTACTTTTAAAGGGTTGGGATTTTGAATATCGATTATTTTTACGCTAGCATCGTCAATAGTTTTTAACCAATCATGTGACTTATCACTATAATGTGGAAGAATTCCAAGAATATATTTTTTAGTTGTTTTAGGCATATAGAATTTACTCATCAACAAAGCAGGGTCGCCATATACATCAGGGCAATCAACCCCTTGCTCCAACAACAGCTTCCTAGTCAATGGCCCTCTAACAGCTAGAACTTTTTTAGGCTTAGATATATAGTTAGAGTCTTGAGAAATATAGCCACTACCCCACACTATTGATGTAGAATTAGAACGACTTAAAATAGAACCTATAACTTGTAAATGATCGTAGTAACAATACTTGGCAGAAACATTAATAATATTCTTATTAGTTAAATAGGCAACAAGGTATGGATTAAGAATATCACCAAAGTTATTTAAAGACTCTGACCAATCTAAAAATATATGATTTGAATGTAATGATTTGTTAAAGGTGTATTTTATATTATGTATGATTTTCTTTAGAAATACAGGGTATCTCATTTTTTAAAAAATTTATTGTATGTTGAATTAAGTAAAATAGAAATATCTTCAGATAGTTTAAAATACTGAATAGTAAAAGCTACTGATAAACAAGCGATAAGACTTCTGATAACAATATTTACCAAAGCCATAGAAGTCAGAGGTATGAAATTTAAACCAAAGTAAATAACTACTATCATTAAAAAAGTAATTGCAGTTTTCTTACTAAAGGGTTGAAAATTCATTTTTTTATAAACGTATATCATCCTAACAGCATTGAATAGTAATAAGGAAATAAAGGTAGCAAGAGCAGCACCATTTATACCATAAATTGGAATAAAAATAAGGTTAGTAATGAAGGTAATAAAGAAAAGAAATACATTAAAATAAACGATAGATTTATAATATGAAGAATGAATCAAAATCAAACCGTGTAAACCCGCAGCTAGATTGACTAATTGTGCAGCTCCAATAAATAATACCACAATCTTGCCGTGTGAAAATTTCTCTGGCAGTATACTTAAAATATCATCAATATTTAATAGTATACAAAGGAAAAGAACAGCCCCTATAATTAGTAAATTGATAGAGCTTTTGGAATAAATCGATTGTATATTACTCAAATTATTTTCCTCAAAAGACTTGGCAATTAAAGGTGAAGAAATCGAAGAGATGGAACGAGAAGGTACTCTAATAACACTACCAATGAAAAATGCCAAACCGTAATAAGCGACTTGTTTTAAATCTAGATAATGTTCTATCATCAACATATCAAAACGAGATACTAAAATGGCTGCACCACCACCCGTAATAACATACATACCGTATTTCAATTGTTCTTTAATATCCGACATGCTAAATTGCAAAGTGAATGAAAGTCGTTTATTTTTAAATTGTATGAACAATAATATGACTAGTTTAACCAAATAAACAAAAATAAAACAAAGCAAAAACTGATTAAATATGATCCATTCGTAGTGATACAGTGCAAGTAAAACTAATACACAAACCCTAACAAAAACTTCATTTAAAAAAACTGGTGTCGAAGAATCTAAATGTGAACTTGAAACGCTAGAGAATAAGTCAAAAAAGCTAAGTGCAAATACCAATACTCCAACCCAATAAAAATAGTCTTGTAATAATGGTGTGGCAGCAATAAAGGTTAATAAAGAATCTTTAAAAAAAAGGAAAGTTAAGACAAAGAGTAAAAAACCAATAACACATAGTGATAAAGTAAAACTAAATAAATCACTCTTAACTTGGGCTTTCGGAAAAAAACGAAGGAAAATACTAGGCCCACCAAAGTGAGAGAATGATGAAAAGATTACCGAATAGGACACTAAAATCTGTAGTAAACCCCAATATTCCGGATTACTTTCAAATACAAAAGGATAAATTAAAATGGTGTTTACGGCACCAATTAAAATTCCTATATAAAGGCTAATGGAGTTATGAATACTTTGCTTTCTTATGATTCCCATACATTACAAATGTAAAAGATTTAGTTCAGTTGTTAGAATTCAAAAATAACTTTTAATTAATACTATATTTGTAACACTTAACCTAATAACGATGAATATTCTAATTTTAGCACCTCACCCTGATGATGGGGAGTTTGGTTGCGGCGCAAGTATCAAAAAATGGTCTGATAATGGAGCAATTATTCATTACCTAGCTTTTTCACCTTGTCATAAATCTATCCCTAGTAGTTTTGAAAAAGACATTCTTTTTAGTGAATTAAATAAAGCTTGTGTTCATTTAGGAATAGCTGAAGAAAATATACATACTTTTAATTTTCCAGTGAGAGAATTTCCTAAATACAGACAAGATATATTGGAAGAATTAATCGCTTTCCGTAAAAAAATTGGACAAGTTGATATGGTTGTACTTCCTTGTTCAAATGATGTTCATCAAGACCATAAAGTCGTACACCAAGAAGGAATACGTGCCTTTAAGCACTCTCGTATTTTAGGTTATGAATTGGTATGGAATAATTTATCCTTTACCTCAAACTACCACACCAAACTTTCTAAAAATCAACTAAATGCCAAATGGCAAGCTATTTCAGAATATAAATCTCAAGGATTTAGAAATTACAAATCACAATCGTTTATAGAAGGCTTAGCTCGTGTGAGAGGTACTCAAGTTGGCTGTCAATTTGCCGAAGCCTTTGAACTTATCCGTTGGATAGACTAGCTTCATGTAACAAGACTTTTTGCTCTTGAGTTAAAGTACCACAAACCATATCTTGTATAGCCCAATCCATATTGTATGGAATAATATCGTACAAACCTTTGTCGGGACTAAAAATTAAAAATGAAGTACGGTTACTATCAATGCTAATGATGAAATCATCTAAAATTATAGAATTTTGAAGCCATTCCATGTCACCTAGTTCCGAAGGTTTACCTTCTAACTCATTAGTATAATACCTGTATTCAATACTATCTTTAATAAGTACAATTTCACCAGAGTTTGTACTTGTTGCTAAAGAAATAGTATCAGATTGTATGCCTCCATGAGGATGTTGCATGGATTCAATAACAGTCAGCACACTACTATCTTTTTTATTGATTTGCATCATCTTACCGGCATGGAAGAAAGTCGCTAAAATGAGATTTTCCCTATCCATATGATAAGCTACTGAATTGATGAATGCTGAACGCTGAGCAGTAGGTAAACTTTGAGTTTTGGGGTTGTCAATTAATAAAAAGGTCTTACCCTCTTGTTGCCACTTTTTAGCTTGGTCTTTATGTCTAGTCAATAGTACATCTGAATGTGTTATAGGGTCCTTTCCTTTATCGAAACCATTTTCCCAAGCAAACCATTCCCAAATTAGATTAGATTCTTTTAAGTCGTATTCAAAAATACAATCAAAACCCGATGATGAAACCAATAATCTATTGTCATCGAAAGGACAAAAAGAAACTGTATGTATATAGCTGAAATAATCGTTTTCTAAAGTTTGAATTTCATCTGTTAAAACAAAAACTTTTTCTTCAGATGAAACAGCTAACTTATTATTCGAAAAATCAATGCCTCTAGGCTCCTTCAGTTTACTTAAAACTTCATCGTTAAAAAGTTTACCCTTATTAAGACTTAAAGAGACTACTCCGCCTAAAGCTGGTGTTCTACGCTGAGTACTTCCGGAGCGTTTATTTTTTTTGGATTCTAAATATCTTTTTCTGATGGCTTGTAAGTCAAAACTCTTTACAGTAAGTAGTAAATCTATTTGACCGTAAAAAGAACTGTCTTTTTGGAACTTACTTATATCTATCCGTTTCATTTAGAAAACTCATTAAGTTTATTTGCTAATTTTTCTGTCAAACCTCTCCTTGTAAAACGTTCTAAATCATTGAGGCTACACTTCGGAATACTATTATTTTTCCAACTGGTGTAAGCACTTTCAATTTGTAGTAAAATGTTGTCTTTATCGTTGTAATCCAACATTTCGTCTCTTTTTGCGTCCTTGAGCAAAGACGAAGCATTCCCATTTGTTGGACCAATAGCTAGTATAGGATTAGCAGTTGCTAGGTATTCGAACAATTTACCAGTTATAATTAGGTGATTTCTTTCGGATACTGGTATAACAAATAATAATAAACTAGCATCTAACATACGCTGTACGGCAGTATGATGAGCAGCAAAACCCTCAATTGAGAGTTGTTCTTTTAAGCCATTTTCATGTAAAGAATTTACAATACAAGAATCTATATTACCAGTCAAAGAAATGTTTAAATCGGATTTGAATTGAACGTTTTTGTCACACAATTCTTTTAAACATTCCCAAACCAAGACTACGTTTTGATTAGGTTTAAAATTTCCTACATAGGCAATCTTAAACTTATCATTATTAACCTTTTTCAACCCCTTAAAATCAGCATCATCAAAACCATTATAAATCAAACTAATATCATTGGCTCTTTCAGAAAATTCAACATGCATACCCTGACTAACTACAGAAATAGAATCGGCATTTTTTAGGACTAAATCTTCTAATTGTTTGTCTTTCTTTTTAGTACTTTCTGTTTTAGGAAAATAGGCATTATAAAAAACCGTTGTCCAAGGGTCTCTTAAATCAGCAATCCATGGTTTATTATATTTTTTTTTTAGTACATCAGCAATAAGGTGTGAGCTATGTGGTGGCCCGGTACTAATAATAGCATCAATGTCATGTTCTTTAAAAATAGTTCGAGCTTTTTTAATAGCAAATCTATTCCACCCTACTCTAGCATCAGGAATGAAAAAGTTTGCTCTTATATACAATGCTAGACGTTGGAAAAAAGAACGACTTTGTAAACCTATAGCACCAACACTAGCATTTTTTGAAGTTTTTCCTTTCAATAAATTGTACCATCTAAATGGTTCAAAAGATTGACTTCTGTAAACATGCAGACCCTTTGGTATATCTTGCTCTAAAGATTGATCTATCGATGGATAACTACCGTTATCAACAGTCAGAATTACTGGCTCCCAACAAAACTCTCTCAGGTACTTACTAAACTTTAAAAAGCGTTGAACACCAGGTCCTGAACCCGGTGGCCAATAGTAAGTAATGATGAGAACCTTTTTCATTAATCTTTTACCTCTTTGAATACTGCAACGAGCAAGGCTATAATTACAATTATTGAACTGAATAAAGTAATATTTTCGGTTGCATAATAGGTTTGTGGTTCAAACTTAAATTCTATGGTATGCTGACCTGAAGGTATAGTTAATGCTCTCAACAGATAATTGGCTCGTATATGTGGTACTAGCTCTCCATCGATATAAGCGTTCCAACCTTTGTCATAATATATTTCTGAAAATACTGCAAACTGATTTGAAGTAGTCGAAGATGTGTAGCTTAAATGATTGGCTTTATAATTCGTTAATTGAATAGTTGCTGTGCTATCATAGTTTATATTAGGTGGCACATCATAACGTTGGTCAACTACAACTTGATTAGCTGTATTTATTTGACCTAACTTTTGAATTTCTTCATCTGAATTCTCTACCATAATTATATCAGAAACAAACCAAGCATTTCCTAAAGCATTAGGATTACGCTGAGCAATAGGCTGATTATTTTGTCCTCTAACAATGAAGTATTTTGAATTAAGCATATTCAAGACATTCATATTACCTTTAGAAATATGAAAATCGATGAGTTCTTGATAACGTTTAAGCTTTGCTCCGTGATAACCACCAATAGACTTATGGAAATACGAAGTAGAAGCGTCATTAAAGGGACTAACTGTGGTATTATAAACTCTATAATTTGGGTCGGGGTCTTGCAAAATTTGACTATCTGCTGCTGAAGGTATAAAAGGTTGTAATATTTTTCTTTTTGCTTTGAAGTTTTCATCATTTAAATAGCGCTTATTGACTACCCACATATCGCTAAGAATAAGGATACCTGTAATAAGAATAAGATGCGTTTTCTTTATCGTTTTGTTTAAATATAGCCAAATACCAACTGCTGATAATAGGATAAAGGATAAAGAACGAAACGCATCGGCAGAAAATAAAGAAGCTCTATCTAATTTTAATACTTCGGTCAATGCCTCTCCGTATTGAGCATCATTTAAACCCTCAAAGTCAAAAAAGGTATTTGGCAATAGGGCAAATAATAAACATAAACCTCCAACAATTCCTAAAGCATATTTGAAAGAGTTCATAATTTCATTAGTCTTTCCATCTTTAATAATTTTATTGAGTGCTAAGATTCCTAAAAATGGAATAAGTAATTCTACGATTACTAATGTGGTAGAAACTGTTCTGAATTTATTGTATCCTGGAACATTCTCTAAAAAGAAATCAGTTAGTGGCATTAAATTTTTACCCCAACTAAGAGCTAACATCAACAAAAAGGTGGTTAAAATCCACCAACGCAGATAGCCTTTTATCAAAAATAATCCTAGTACAAACAAAAAGCATACTATAGCTCCAGCATATACAGGTCCAGAAGTAAAGGGTTGAGAACCCCAATATAATGGTAACTGTTTTATGATTTTTTTAGCTTGATTGGCTTGTTGTGAGTTTTTAAATAATCGATATGTTTCAGAATCAGTTGTTAAAGCTCCGCCAGAGGCACCTCCGTGAAAATTAGGTATTAATAAAGTAAATGACTCTGCTTTACCATAACTCCAAGCAGTGGCATAATCCTTGTCTAAACCAGATGTTTTATTGGATTGATTATCGGTAAGTTCAGACTTTCCCCTAATACTTTCTTGACCGTATTCCATAGTGGTAGCAATTCTACTTAGGCTAGTCAAAGAACCTATAGTTCCAGCTAATAATAAAATACCAACGTATTTAAAGAAAAGTGGTAAAGCTTTTTCTTTGTAGGCTTCTATAAACTTAACAACACCAATTATAAACAATAACATCACTAGATAATAAGTAATCTGAAGATGATTGGCATTTAAAATTAGTGAGGTAAACAGGGCCGTTAAAACAGAACCCAAAAGCACTTTTTTACCCCTAAATACCATAAGAAAAGACGCTAATACAGGTGCTACATACCCAATAGCATGAGCTTTAGTATTATGCCCTGCTTCAATAATTATAAAGAAGTACGAGGAAAAGGCATAGGCTATTGAGCCAATAATTGCTAAACGATAGTCTATTCCTATAGATACCAATAAAAAATAAAAGCCTAAGAGGTATAGAAAAACAGTACCTGCAGGACCAGGCAAATATAATTTGAATAATTTAGAACAATGTGATATAAGATTCTTTTTGTAACGCACCGATATTTGATAAGCAGGCATACCACTAAACATAGAATTGGTCCATAGTGGTTCTTCATCGTATTCGGCTCGATGGTCTACTATCTCTTTCGACATACCTGTAAACTGTCTTATATCTTGTTGGTCTATTTTCTTACCTTCCAAAACAGGAGAAAGGTAAATGATAGATATCAACACAAATAACACAACTGCTGATACATGAGGAATTAGCTTTTTGAATTCAAGTGTCTTCATAATTATATTTTTATGAGTTATCTTCAATTTCTTCAAAATCTACGTATTCACCAACTGAAGAATTAGACTGTTTTTTTTGCTTTGAAGTCTTGTCAATAGAAACTTCCCCCTCTCTTCTTTTAGGCTCATTGGGTCTCATATTTCTTCTTGCCTTCTTAACCATCATTTTAAACAATAAAGGCATCAAGAGTCGACTAATAAAGCGAACAGAATAAAAAATTATTAATATGAGTAGAAATGCTTTTAACATACTTTAACGACTCAAATATAAGCTTCTTTCAGAATATACTTTTTTGAAAAACGGATCTTTCAAATCATCGATAAAATGAATAGCTTCACCAGTAGATTTCATCTCAGGACCTAATTCTTTATTGACATTTGGAAACTTATTAAATGAGAATACCGGGACTTTTATAGCATATCCACTTTTCTGAGGATCAAAATTAAAGTCTGTTACTTTTTTATTGCCCAACATGACTTTAGTAGCGTAGTTCACATAAGGCTCTTTGTAAGCCTTAGCAATAAAAGGAACTGTACGTGATGCTCTAGGATTAGCTTCTATTACGAATACCTTTTCGTCTTTAATAGCAAATTGAATATTAATTAGACCTACCGTTTTCAATGCAATAGCAATTTTGTGTGTAATATCAATCATTTGCTGACGTACATTATCACTCAAATCAAATGTCGGTAAGACAGCATTAGAATCACCAGAATGTATACCACATGGTTCAATGTGTTCCATAATACCTATGATATATACATTTTCTCCATCACAAATAGCATCTGCTTCAGCCTCAATAGCGTTATCCAAATAATGGTCTAATAAGACTCTGTTGCCGGGGATATCTTTCAAAAGATTAACAACGTGATGTTCTAATTCAGATTCGTTGATTACAATCTTCATGCCCTGTCCTCCAAGAACATAAGAAGGACGAACAAGAATTGGAAAGTTTAAATCTTTAGCTAACTCAAGTGCTTCTTCAGCTGTTTCAATTACTCCAAATTCAGGAAATGGCACATCGTTATCTCTCAAAAGTGTAGAGAAACGACCTCTATCTTCAGCCAAATCCAATGCCTCGTAACTAGTACCCATAATTTTGATACCATAACGCTCAAGTTTTTCAGCTAATTTCAATGCTGTTTGCCCACCTAACTGAACAATAACACCTTCAGGTTTTTCATGCTTGATAATATCGAAAATATGTTCCCAAAAAACGGGTTCAAAATAAAGCTTGTCAGAAGTATCAAAATCAGTTGAAACTGTTTCAGGGTTACAGTTAATCATAATGGTTTCATACTCGCACTCCTTCGCCGCTAGAACACCGTGAACACAACAATAATCAAACTCAATACCTTGACCGATTCGATTAGGCCCGGAACCTAGCACAACAATTTTCTTTTTATCAGAGGAAACACTTTCATTTTCCGAAAAAGATCCACCATTGGAAAATTGCTTCTTGGATTCAAATGTTGAATAATAGTATGGTGTTTTTGCTTCAAATTCAGCAGCACAGGTATCTACAAGTTTATAAACCCTATTAATTCCCATTTCTGTTCTTAACTGATGAACTTCACTTTCAAGACATCTCAGTAAATGTGCTATTTGTCTATCAGCATAACCCTTCATTTTAGCCTCTAATATAAGTTCTTTAGGAACATTACCAACATGGAATTTTTCTATCTCAAACTCTAAAACAACTAAATCCTCCAATTGTCTAAGGAACCAATAATCCATTTTAGTAATATCGTATATGGTTTTTAAAGGTATTCCCAATCGTATAGCATCATAAATCCTAAATACCCTATCGCTACTAGCATGTTTCATAGCGTGAAGAATATCATCTTGATTAGTCCAATTTTTACCATCGGCACCTAAACCATTTCTTCCTATTTCTAAGGATTGACAAGCTTTTTGTAGAGCTTCTTGGAAGGAGCGCCCAATAGCCATTACTTCACCTACAGACTTCATCTGTAAGCCTAATTCTTTGTCAGCACCATCAAATTTTTCAAAATTCCATCGTGGAATCTTAACTATAACGTAATCTAATGTAGGCTCAAAATAAGCCGATGTAGACTTTGTAATTTGATTATTTAAATCGTCAAGTGTATAACCAATAGCCAGTTTAGAAGCTATCTTAGCAATGGGATATCCTGTTGCCTTTGATGCTAAAGCTGATGAACGAGAAACTCTTGGATTAATTTCTATGGCAATAATATCTTCGTTTTCATCTGGAGAAACAGCAAATTGCACATTGCACCCCCCCGCAAAATCACCAATAGCTCTCATCATTTTGATAGCCATATCTCTCATTTTCTGATAAGTGGTATCAGATAATGTCATAGCTGGTGCTACCGTAATAGAATCACCAGTGTGGATTCCCATAGGATCCATATTTTCGATAGAACAAATAATGATAACATTATCGTTTTTATCTCTTAACAATTCTAACTCATACTCTTTCCAACCAAATAAGGCTTTATCAATCATTACCTCATGTATTGGAGATGCTGCCATTCCACGTTTTAGAAGTTTATCAAAATCCTTGGCTTTATGGACAAATGAAGCGCCACTTCCACCTAAAGTAAAAGACGGTCTTATACATAAAGGAAAACCAAATTTTTGAGCTATTTCTTTACCTTCTAAATAGGAAGTAGCCGTTTGAGAAGGGGCACAAGAAATGTCTATGGTTTCCATTAACTGCTTGAATTCTTCTCTGTCTTCAGTAATATTAATAGCGTCAATATCTACTCCAATAATTCTAACACCATGTTTTTCCCAAACACCTTTTTCATCTACTTCTATACATAAATTCAGTGCAGTTTGACCGCCCATAGTAGGAAGAACAGCATCTATTTTACGTTCTTCTAAAATCTCCTCAATAGACTCAACAGTCAATGGTTTAAGGTAAACATGATCAGCAACTAAGGGGTCTGTCATAATAGTTGCTGGATTAGAATTTATCAATGAAACTTCTATTCCTTCTTCAGCAAGTGATCTAGCAGCTTGAGAGCCTGAGTAATCGAATTCACAGGCTTGACCAATAACAATTGGTCCACTGCCAATAATTAAAATGGATTGTATGGAGGTATCTTTAGGCATAATAAAATGTGTATGTGCGAATGTAACAGAATTAAAAAAGCTGTAGACTAATTTGAAATTGAAACTATTAACAAAAAATCAAGATTTTTTAACAGAATAGCTCAAAAAAAAGGTGTTGCAAAAGCAACACCTTAAATATATTGAAACCGACAATTAACGTTTATGTCTTGGTTCGTCGGAAACTGTTAATCTTTTTCTTCCCTTAGCCCTTCTACTAGCCAATACTCTACGACCATTAGCTGATTCCATTCTATCTCTGAAGCCATGCTTATTTCTTCTTTTTCTATTTGAAGGTTGAAATGTTCTTTTCATCTTATTTATAATTTATCTGAAATGGACTGCAAATTTACACTTCTTTTTCTTATTACAAAGAAATTTAAAAAAGATTAATATTTTCAGCAACTTGAGCTTTTAGGATGTTAACAAGTATTTAACAAACAAAAAATATCAAACTGAAAATTTTAATTTTAAACTAATGATTTGATTAGTTCTTCTACAATTACAGTAAGTTTAGGCTCAGCCACTTCAGCTACTTTTTGTATTTCTTCATGGCTAACCTTTTGAATTTTTCCAGTTACTCCTAAATCCGTTATCACAGAAATGGCAAAACAAGGAATTCCCATATGACGAGCTACAATTACCTCTGGAGCTGTTGACATTCCTACTGTATCGGCGCCAATTATTCTAAGGAATTTATATTCAGCAGGAGTTTCCAAGCAAGGGCCAGTAACTGCGGCATATACTCCTTCAAAAACACGATATCCCTTATCACAACCTATTTTCAAAGCCTTATCTATCATAGTTCTTTCATAAGCATCACTCATATCGGGAAATCGAGGACCTAAAGTTTCTAAATTTGCACCAATCAAAGGACTAGGAATTAAATTGATATGGTCATTTAAAACCATCAAATCCCCCACTTCATAATTTGGATTTACACCGCCACTAGCATTTGAGATAAATAAATGTTCTACACCCAAGAATTTCATAACTCTAACAGGTAAAGTAACATCTTGCATATCATATCCTTCGTAAAAATGAAAGCGTCCCTGCATAGCTACAATAGGTACATCTGACAAAAGACCAAAAATGAGTTTGCCACTATGACCCTCTACAGTAGAAACAGGAAAATTTGGAATGTCTTGGTATGAAAGGCTAAGTTTAATATCAATTTTTTGAATCAATCCTCCTAATCCAGTACCAAGAATAATACCCGCCTTAGGCGTGAATGGCATTTTCATTTCTAGAAACTTTGTTATCGAATCTATTTTGCTCAACATATTTTAAAATTAGTTCGTTAAAGTTGGTTTTTCCTTGAAACTTGAACTCTATGGGTAAATATACAATATCAATACCTTTAAAGTCGTTTACATAGTATTCTAATCTGGTAGCATCTTTTTCAGTGGTTAAAATTAACTTTTCTTGCGAATCAATCTTATTATAACAATCAATTATTTTTTTTATATCTTTTTTCTTAAAGTTATAGTGGTCTTTAAACTCAAAATGCTCTATAATCTCTGTCTTAGAATCAACATACTCTTTTAGTAAATCTGCCGAGGCAATAGCCGTAATTAAAATCACTTCTTTATCATCTATTGAAACTGACTTTTTAGTGTGTAAGCTAACAGGCTCTTGGTATTCTAAATAAGAATAACACAACTTTTGATTAAAGAATGGAGATATTTGTTCTTTAAGTCTATATTCATCTAAGGGTAATAAGGGGTATGGTGTTTTTGTAACAACAATAATATCTGCTCTCCTAAAGTTTTTCTTAGACTCTCTCAGTTTTCCATATGGCAATAAACTGTCGTTGACAAATAAATTTTCATAACTAGTCAATAATATATTCAAACCCGACTTTACCCAACGGTGTTGATAAGCATCATCTAATAATATTAAATCACACTTATTACGAATAATTTCTTGAATACCCTTATTCCTGCTTTCCGAAACAGCTACGTTTATTTCTGGAAATTTACGAGCAATTTGTAGAGGTTCATCACCAACATCTTTGACAAAAGATTTAGTTGTCACCCAATGAAAACCTGTAGAATCCCTTCCATACCCTCTGCTCAAAATAGCAACTTTTTCGCGATTATCAATTAGTCTAAGTATATACTCTACTAATGGCGATTTACCACTTCCTCCTGCGCACAAATTTCCTACAGAAATTATTGGCACAGAATATTCTTTTGAGGAAAAAATTCCATAGTCGAATAACATATTCCTAATAAATACAACTAAACCATAAAAAAATACAATAGGAAGAAGAAATAATCTTAAAAATGGCATATTCTTTTAAAGGGAATAAATTTCGTTTATAACAAATATAAATAAATTATATATACTATTTTTGGATTTATGAAAATAAATGAAATCACTAAATACCTAGAAAGTTTATCGCCACTTTACCTTCAAGAGGATTATGATAATTCAGGTTTCATTACAGGTAATAAATCATGGAACGTAAGTAATGTATTGGTATGTCTAGATTGCACCGAAGAAGTGGTTGATGAAGCTATTGCTAAATCATGTAATTTAATAGTTGCACATCACCCTATTGTGTTTAATGGATTAAAATCTATAGTTGGAAAAAATTATATAGAGCGAACCATAATAAAAGCTATTAAAAATGATATTGCCATTTACGCCATACACACCAATTTGGATAATATTAAGGACGGTGTTAATTCTGTTTTTGCAAAAAAAATAGGACTAGAAAACACAAAAATCTTAAGACCTAAAAAAGATTTCATTAAAAAGCTAAGCTTTTATTGTCCTGTTTCAGACGCTCAACGAATAAAAGATTTACTTTGGGAGGCAGGTGCTGGAAATATTGGAAATTACAGTCACTGTAGTTTTAGTACAATTGGGCAAGGAACATTTATGGGCAACGATGATAGTAAACCTAACTTGGGGCAAAAGAACGTCTTACACACCGAAAAAGAAGAAAAAATAGAGATGATACTCCCCTCTTATCTTCAAAATAGAATT
>CAXFLH010000006.1:0-33938 GCA_964003875.1 uncultured Flavobacteriales bacterium
CTCACGCCAGCCCCTTGACATTCTTCACATCTACCCCCTGATACATTAAATGAAAATCGTCCAACTTTATATCCTCTTGCCTTTGATTCGGGATGGTTAGCAAAAAGAGTTCTTATCTCGGAAAATACTCCAGTGTATGTAGCTGGGTTAGAACGTGGAGTACGACCAATCGGAGATTGATCAACTTCTATCACTTTATCAATGTGTTCTAAACCTTTTACGGAATCAAATTCTAAAGGTTTCTTTACGGAGTTATAAAAATGTTGATTGAGAATGGGGTAGAGGGTTTCATTAATCAAACTACTTTTACCACTACCAGAAACACCTATTACTCCAATTAACTTTCCTAGAGGGAATTCGGCTGTTACGTTTTGTAAGTTATTGCCTCTAGCTCCTATTATGACTATGCTATTGTTATTTCCTTTTCTTCGTTCAGGATTAACTTCAATTCGTTTTTTACCATTTAAATAGTCAATAGTTATTGATGAATTTTTGATAAAATCTTTTGTATTTCCTTCGGCTATGATTTGTCCTCCGTGGATTCCTGCACCTGGTCCCATATCAATGACGTAGTCTGCTGCCAAAATCATGTCTTTATCGTGTTCAACGACTATGATAGAATTACCAATATCTCTTAGTTCTTTTAGTGAATTAATCAACTTTTGATTATCTCTTTGGTGTAGGCCAATACTTGGTTCATCAAGAATGTACAAGACATCGGTAAGTTGTGAGCCTATTTGTGTTGCTAGACGAATACGTTGACTTTCTCCACCAGAAAGACTTCTTGAAGAACGATTGAGTGATAAATAGTCAAGTCCTACGTCAACAAGAAATTGTACTCTTTTACGTAATTCCTTGATTATTTCCTTAGCAATTATATTTTGTTTTTCAGAAAGTTTACTTTCCAAACTATTTATCCATTTCTGTAATTCTTGGATATCCATATTGGATACTTCAGCTATATTTAGACCATCTATTTTAAAGAAACGGGAATCTTTATTTAGTCGGCTTCCATTACAATCCTTACAATCTTCTTTGATCATATATTCTGCTGCCCAACGTTTTAGTCTTGGAGAAGATGCATGTTTAAATTGATCTTCTATGAAAGGTACAATACCTTCGAAATTGATTTTATATAATTTGCTAATTCCCGCTTTTTTAAGTTCCACATCAAACGATTCTTTTGAGCCGTAAAGAATAGCATCTAATCCCTTTTTAGGAATTTCTTTAATTGGTGTTGAAAGATTGAAACCGTATTTTTTACCTATAGTTTCTATTTGATTAGTAATCCAGGAGTTATTGCTTTTGGCAATGGGAACAATGCCCCCTTTTTGTATACTGATGGAATCGTTTGTTATGATTTTTTTTAGGTCGATATTAGAAACAACACCTAGCCCATTACAAGACTGACAAGCCCCTTTTGGGGAATTAAAAGAAAAACTATTAGGTTCGGCTTGAGCATAAGAAACACCTGTTTTGGAACACATGAGTTGTCTACTAAAAAAGCGTTCTTTTTCAGAATCAATATCTACTGTCATCATTAACCCATTTCCATATTTCATAGCTGTTTCTATGGATTGTTTCAAACGTTTTTCATTTTCTTTCTTAATGACTAGTTTATCAATTACTATTTCAATATCGTGAGTTTTGAAACGGTCTAACTTCATTCCCGGCGTAATCTCTTTTAACTCACCATCTACTCGTACTCTAAGAAATCCTTGTCTAGCTGTTTTTTCAAATAACTCTCTGTAATGTCCTTTTCTTGAACGAATTATTGGTGCAAGAATTATTGTTCTTTGTTGATCGAGTTCTTTTTCAATAATGTATAGTATTTCATCATCTGTATAAGAAACCATTTTTTCACCAGTGTTATAGGAATAGGCATCGGAGACTCTAGCGTATAATAATCTTAGAAAGTCATAAATCTCTGTGATAGTTCCTACGGTAGAGCGTGGATTTTTACTCGTTGTTTTTTGCTCTATTGAAATTACTGGTGAAAGTCCACTAATCTTATCCACTTTTGGGCGTTCTAAGCCACCCAAAAATTGTCTAGCATAAGCAGAAAATGTTTCAATATATCGTCTTTGACCTTCGGCATAAATGGTGTCAAAAGCTAGAGAAGATTTGCCACTACCGCTAAGCCCTGTTATTACCACTAACTCATTTCGAGGAATGGAAACATTGACATTTTTAAGGTTATGTTCTTTAGCTCCAAAAATATGAAGCATTTCTTTAGACTTTGATTTACTCATTAAAAAGACTGCTGTCAGATTGTGTTAAGTTATTTTGCAAGAAATAGTTTCCTTTTTGAGGTATTTCAATATAATACTTTTTTTTCAATTTGTTGGTGAGATAACTTTCTCTGAGCCAAGGATTGTGAAGTTTTAGTATTTTATAATTTATACCATATTCTTTTGAAAAATCTGCCCAACTGTTAATGCTTGTATCTACCATTACTTCATAGGTTAGTATATTTTCATATAAATCTTCTTTTCTAAATTGAAAGCCGTATTTCTTGGGGTTTTCTATAATTTCTTTAATTGCCAAAATTCTAAACACATATCTAGAAGTTTCGTTGTTTAGCAATAAATCGTAGTAGGTGTATGATTTCTGTCTATTCATTTGTTTTAAAAGTCCAGATCTGCCCATATTGTATGCTGCAGCGGCTAATGTCCAACTACCAAACTTAGCTTTGGCAGAATTTAAAAAATCACAAGCTGCCTGAGTGGATTTCTTAATGTGGTAGCGTTCATCTACTTCGGAGTTTACTTCTAAGTTAAATTCTTTGGCAGTAGACTTCATAATTTGCCAAAAGCCCTTTGCTCCGGCAGGAGAGGTTACATTTTCTAAACCACTTTCTATCAATGCCAAATACTTAAAGTCATCAGGCAGATTGTTTTTCTTTAAAATGGGTTCTATAACAGGAAAGTATTTAGCGGCTCTTTTATGCAATAATAAGGTGTTGGATTGCCAATAGGTATTTTTTAGTAACTCTTTATCATAGCGTTCCCAAATATCTGGATTTTCTAGGGGCACTCGCTCATTGGCAAAGTAGATGGTCGATGAGGGCTTTGGTATAGCAAAGATGGTGTACTTTTCTTTGAGGCTATTGAGAACTGATATATTTTCAGCGTGTTCTTTTGAGGAGAAACTAAAAATTGACATTATGGAAAGTAAAACAACTATGGTGGCAATTAAAGGAATGTGTTTTTTCATTAAAATGGGCTTTTAAAGTTTTTAAATAATTCAGCTTCTTGGTCTTTAGAAGATACTATGGGCTGTTCAATGTTCCAATCTATATTTAGTTGAGGGTCATTCCAAAGTATAGCGCCTTCAGATTCTTTAGAATATGGGCTAGTGCATTTATAATAAAATATGGTATTATCTTCTAGCGTAACAAAGCCGTGTGCAAATCCTGGTGGTATCCAAAACTGAGTTTTGTTTTCTCCACTAAGTAATACACTTTCATACTTGCCATAAGTTGGAGAGTGTGGACGAATGTCAACAGCAACATCTAAAACACTGCCTTGAATAACACGAACTAACTTACCTTGTGCAAATGGTGGTGCTTGAAAATGTAAGCCTCTTAATACGCCTTTATGAGATAAAGATTGATTGTCTTGAACAAAATCTAAATCCAAACCATTTTTGTCAAAAATAGCTTTGTTGTAGCTCTCATAAAAATAGCCTCTTTCATCACTAAAAACACGAGGTTTTATAACTAATAAGCCCTCTATTGTTGTCTTCTCAAATTCCATATTTTTCAAAAGGGATAAATATACAAAACATCGCTCATAAAAACTTTAATAAATGATTTTAAAGTATATTTGCCATTCATTAAAAATATCTGAAATGAAAAAAATTATTTTATCCCTTATTCTAATAATGGGAATAACTAGCATTAATGCACAAAATTTAAACACAGAAATGGAAAAAGTAAGTTACAGTTTGGGTGTCAACGTAGCCAAAAGCGTTAAAAATCAAGGACTAACAAGTATTGACTCTGAAGCTATTGCTCAAGCGTTTACTGATGTATTTGAAGGAAATGAGTTAAAAATTTCTGAGCAAGAATCTAATCTTATTTTACAAGATTATTTTGGTAAACTAGCTAAAGAAGCTCAGTCTGCTAATGTAGAGGCTGGACAAAAGTTTTTAGCTGAGAATGCCAAAAGAGATGGCGTAACAACGACAGCTACAGGTTTGCAGTACGAAGTGTTGACAGAAGGTTCGGGCGATTCTCCTAAAGAAACCGACCAAGTAACGGTTCATTATCATGGTACGTTAATTGATGGTACTGTATTTGATAGTTCTGTTGAAAGAGGTCAGCCAGCAACATTCCCAGTAAATGGTGTTATTCCAGGTTGGGTTGAGGCTTTACAATTGATGAAGCCAGGTGCTAAGTACAAATTATTTATCCCATCTAATTTAGCTTATGGCGAAAGAGGTGCTGGTGGTTCTATTGGACCAAACGCTACACTTATTTTTGAAGTAGAATTAATCTCTATAGGAGGCTAATTAATATAGATATAGATCATTAAAAAGCCCCGCATTTGCGGGGCTTTTTTAATGGAATATTGTTTTTTATTACATATGTATCACTTCATCGTAAGCAGCGGCAACAGCCTCCATAACTGCCTCACTCATAGTTGGGTGAGGGTGTACTGCTTTTAGTATTTCGTGACCGGTAGTTTCTAGCTTACGTGCTACAACGGCTTCGGCAATCATTTCAGTCACATTGTAACCAATCATATGACAACCTAACCATTCGCCATACTTAGCATCAAAAATAACTTTTACGAAGCCATCTTTGTGCCCTGCGGCAGAAGCTTTACCCGAGGCAGAGAATGGGAATTTGCCCACTTTAATATCGTATCCAGCTTCTTTAGCGGCTTTTTCAGTGTAGCCTACAGAAGATATTTCTGGTGAACAATACGTACAACCTGGAATATTACCGTAGTCTAAAGGTTCAGGATTATGTCCTGCTATCTTTTCTACACATATTATACCTTCAGCAGATGCTACGTGAGCTAATGCTTGGGTTGGTAATACATCACCGATGGCATAATAGCCTGGCATATTCGTTTGATAAAAGTCGTTGACAAGTATTTTGCCTTTGTCGGTAACAATGCCTACATCTTCCAAACCTATATTTTCAATATTGGCTGTGATACCTACTGCCGAAAGAACGACATCACACTCTATAGTTTCTTCACCTTTTTTAGTTTTAACGCTAACCACACAACCTTTACCAGAGGTGTCAACGCTTTCAACCGATGAATTGGTCATTACTTTAATGCCAGATTTTTTGAACGAACGAGCTAATTGTTTAGAAACGTCCTCGTCTTCAACAGGAACGATATTAGGCATGTATTCAACTACGGTTACATCTACACCCATAGCATTGTAGAAAAAAGCAAATTCTACGCCAATTGCTCCAGAACCTACAACTACCATTTTAGATGGTTTTTTATCTAAAGTCATAGCTTTTCTGTAGCCAATAATTTTCTTTCCATCTTGTGGTAGATCAGGTAATTCTCTAGAACGAGCACCCGTAGCAATAATGATGTTTGAAGCACTATACTCTGTAGTTTTGCCATCAGCATCTACTACATCTACTTTTTTACCAGCTTTTACTTTAGCTGTTCCCATTATCACTTCTATCTTATTCTTCTTCATCAAGAAGTCAATTCCTTTGCTCATGCCGTCAGCAACGCCTCTTGAACGTTTAACAACAGAGCCAAAATCTGCATCAGCATCTTTTACATTGATACCGAAATCCTCAGCGTGTTGAATGTATTCAAATACTTGTGCTGATTTCAATAAGGCTTTGGTAGGAATACATCCCCAGTTTAAACACACACCACCTAGAGATTCTTTTTCTACGATAGCTGTTTTTAAACCTAATTGTGAAGCGCGAATGGCAGTAACATATCCGCCAGGTCCACTTCCTATAACAATGACATCAAAATTCATATTTTCTTTGTGTTTTAAATCGTGACAAATCTAATAAATTCTAAAACAGAAAACGAAGTAATTTGAGCAAATAAATCATTTTAAATGAACATTATCTAAATCCTTGTTCTAAAATGAATTTAAGGTAAGATAATTTGGTTTTTATGAGCCTTACTTTGGTCTTATAAAAGAGGCTTGCTGGTAAACGTTTTAAGCCAATTCTTTTTTCCAAACGCAAAAGTCTAGGGTTGGGTATAATTTCTTCTACAGAATAGCCTAATGCATTGATTTCTTTTCTCAGCAGATAGCTTAGCTCTTGCAATTGTAGGGGTGTAAACACGCTTTTGTATTTCTCAACATGACTGGTGTTTAGGGACTTATGGGAGTCTTGATGGTATTTTTCGTCTTCAGAATTTTCAAAAAGTTTTACCTCAGATTCTGTAAGCATATTTTCCTCGAATTCAGAGCCAATATGTTCAGTAATTGCAGTTAGCCATAGTTTACTATCACTAACTAAATCTTCATATTTCAATTGTAGAATTTCATCTTTTTCTTCAATTGATTCGAACTTATTAAAGTAAGCCTTTATAACATCTACAGTTTCAATTATAAATTTATCGTCATAAGTGGAAGAATACCAACGACTGAAGTAGGAAGAGCAAATAGCTAAGGGGTGTCTTTTTAGAAATAAAAATTTTGCCGATTTAAATTGTGCCTTTAAATAGGGGTAATAAAAAAGATTAGTAGGTGTTTTTTCGCCAATAAAATTAGATACTGTTGGAAAAATGGCTTGGAAAAAATGCTCAACAGAAATAGTATCGTCTTTAATTTCGTTTGCTTGTATGGTAGTGATGGATTTTTGTCCTTTATTCAGTTGATTCAGAATGTACTTTTGCCTTAATGGGCTTAACTTTTTCCATTTTAAAACGCCTAATAGGTTGAAAATCCAACTTTCGTTGATTACATCTATATCCGAATGGTTGTTCAATTTTTGCCCCAGAGTTGTACTGCCAGAACGAGAAAAGGATAAAATGAAAAAGAAGTTTTTCATCATTTAGCTAATATCTGAAAAAAAACAATTTGACACACATATTTTCTGATAGCTTTTGGCTAAGTTTTATGACACTTATTTTCCAATACAGAAGTTGGAGAAAATACTTTCTAACAAATCATCGGAAGAAATTTCACCAGTAATTTCTCCTATGTGTTGTAGTGCTTGACGAATATCCATAGCCAAGAAATCTCCACTCGTTCCATCGTTTAAGCCATTGATGGTTTTGATTATATTTTCTAATGCAAGGGTCAATGACTCTAAGTGTCTACTGTTACTTATTAAAGTACTATTGCCTAATGATGAAGTGTTGACTAAGTCAATCATTTGTTGAGAAAATGCTTCAATACCCTCATTATGTTTAGCAGATATGTAAATGGCATTTGGTAATTTTTCTTTTATATCGCTATTCAAATCAATTTTGTTAACTACCACTAACGGTTCTTTTAGCCCTTTTTCTTTGAGTGTTTCTAACTCATTAAGCTGTTCCTTAAGATTTTGAGAGGCGTCAATGATGAATACAATAATTTGAGCGCTTAGGGCTTTCTCAACAGCCTTTTCTATACCAATCTTTTCAATGCTGTCTTGAGTTTCTCTTAAACCAGCAGTATCTATAAAACGGAATTGTATGCCGCCTAAAATAATGACATCTTCTACGGTGTCCCTCGTTGTTCCTGCAATTTCTGAAACGATGGCTCTGTCTTCTTTTAGTAAAGCATTAAGTAAGGTAGATTTCCCTACGTTGGGTTGCCCAACTATAGCTACGGGCACACCATTTTTTAGAACGTTACCAATAGCAAACGAATCAATGAGGTTTTGAATAACCTTTTTTATTTTTTCTAACAGTAGGTTAAATCGTTCTCTATCGGCAAATTCTACATCTTCTTCACTAAAGTCTAGTTCTAGTTCAATCAAAGCAGCGAAATTGATAAGCTCTTGTCTTAACTCTTTTAATTCGTTAGAAAAACCACCTCGCATCTGATGCATAGCCACTTGGTGTGCCGATTCACTTTCTGAAGCTATTAAATCGGCCACAGCCTCGGCCTGTGATAAGTCCATTTTACCATTGGCAAATGCTCTTAAAGTAAATTCACCTGCCTTAGCCATTCTAGCACCAGCACCAATAAACAACTGTATGAGTTGGTTTTGAATATAAACTGAGCCGTGACATGATACCTCTATGACATCTTCACCAGTGTAAGAGTGTGGATTTCTAAAAACACTAACCACCACTTCGTCTAAAATTTTATGGTCTTTCCTAATCGTACCAAAATGTAGGGTATGACTATCTACTTTAGTCAAGTCCTTATTGATAAAAAAGGCATTACAAATAGGAATAGCTTGAGGACCCGAAAGTCGTATCACAGAAATAGCACCTTGACCAGACGAAGTTGCTAAGGCACAAATAGTATCATTGTTGATAAACATTTGACAAAGATAGAAAGTCTTTTGCTTTTTTGTTTTACTAATCCATATTTCATTATAAATTTGCAGCGAAATAAATACAAAACAAAAATGAGCGTATTAGTAAACAAAGATTCTAAAGTTATTGTTCAAGGTTTTACAGGTAGTGAAGGAACTTTCCATGCCGGTCAAATGATAGAGTACGGCACAAATGTTGTTGGTGGTGTAACACCAGGCAAAGGTGGTCAAACTCATCTTGATAGACCTGTTTTTAATACTGTTGTTGAAGCAGTAGAAAAAGTAGGTGCTAATACGTCTTTAATTTTTGTACCACCAGCTTTCGCAGCCGACGCTATTATGGAGGCAGCAGCAGCAGGTATTCAAGTGATTATATGCATAACGGAAGGTATTCCTACCAAAGATATGATTACAGTAAAAGAATATTTATCCGATAAAGATTGCCGTTTGGTGGGTCCAAACTGTCCGGGTGTTATTACGCCAGGAGAAGCCAAATGCGGTATTATGCCAGGCTTTGTTTTTGAATCGGGTAGAATAGGGGTTGTTTCTAAATCTGGAACACTAACCTATGAAGCGGCTGACCAAGTGGTTAAGGCAGGAATGGGAATTTCTACTGCTATTGGTATTGGTGGTGACCCCATCATTGGTACGACCACAAAAGAGGCTGTTGAACTTTTAATGAACGACCCTGAAACAGATGCTATTATTATGATTGGTGAGATAGGTGGACAGTTAGAAGCTGATGCTGCACATTGGATAAAAGCAAATGGCACAAAACCAGTAGTTGGTTTTATAGCTGGTCAGACTGCTCCTAAGGGAAGGACTATGGGACACGCTGGTGCAATAGTAGGTGGTGAAGACGATACGGCTGAGGCTAAAATGAGAATCCTTAGCGAATGTGGTATTCATGTTGTAGCTTCTCCTGCAAGAATTGGCTCTAAAATGGCTGAATTGATGGGTGTTAACGCCTAACTCAAACGATAAAAATTAGTAGAAAAGACGCTTTAAGCGTCTTTTTTATTGGAATACTATTATTTTAGCATTTAAATTTAAAAACAATGAAATTATTAGAAGGTAAAACGGCCATAATCACTGGTGCCTCAAGAGGAATAGGAAAAGGAATAGCATTAACCTTTGCAAAGCAAGGGGCAAATATTGCTTTTACTTATTTGTCATCTGAAGAAAAAGCCAAAGCTCTAGAAGAAGAATTATCAGCTTTTGGTATAAAAGTGAAAGGTTTTAAATCGGACGCTTCAAAATTTGAAGCTGCTCAATATTTAGCCGACCAAGTCATGGAAAATTTTGGTAGCATTGATGTTTTAGTAAACAATGCAGGTATTACCAAAGACAACCTACTCATGCGTATGAGTGAAGAAGACTTTGATACGGTCATGGAGGTTAATATGAAGTCTATTTTTAACTTAACAAAAGCTGTATTAAGACCTATGCTAAAACAACGTTCGGGTTCTATTATAAACATGAGCTCTGTTGTTGGTGTAAAAGGTAATGCTGGTCAAGCTAATTATTCGGCTTCAAAAGCTGGTATAATAGGTTTTTCAAAATCTTCAGCTCTAGAATTAGGCTCTAGAAATATCCGTTGTAACGTTATTGCACCTGGTTTTATAGAGACAGAAATGACGGCTAAGTTAGATGAAAACATTGTGAAAGGCTGGACAGATAGTATTCCATTGAAACGTGGAGGAACACCCGAAGATATTGCTAATGCTACCGTCTTTTTAGCTTCTGATATGTCAGCATATATTTCAGGACAAGTGTTAAATGTTTGTGGAGGAATGCTCACTTAATGAATTACATTACTACAGAATGGTCAATGCTATGGATTGTGGGTTGTATTGCCCTTTCTCTAGCTGTTTCTTATGTTCTGTATAGTAAAGGAGTCTTTAAATCCGCTTTATGGCTGAGAAGATTTTTATTCGCACTACGCTTTGCGACTTTTTTAATTCTTACTTTTTTATTGCTCAAACCTTACATAAATCAGTTTGTTACGCATAAAGAACAAGCAATAATTTTAGTTGGGGTTGATAATTCATCTTCTCTAATTGCCAATGCAGATAGCCTTTATTACTCCACTAGTTTTATCAATGAGCTGAATGATTTAAAAGCTGAATTTGAGGAAGATTTTCAAGTTGAGATATATGCCTTTGGTGAAAAGGTAGAAAGGAATCCAATTTTTGATTTTAAAGACAGAAAAACAAATTTATCAGATTATCTTAATGAGGTTTCGGATATATATTCCAATCGTAATGTGGTAGCTAATGTCATCGCCTCTGACGGGATTTATAACTCAGGGTCTAATCCTTTGTATGCCAATTATCCTTTTAATGCTCCTTTATATACCATATGCTTAGGGGATACTATTGCCAAGAAAGATTTAGAATTGACTTCAGTTTCATACAATGAAATTGCATATTTGGGTAATTCTTTTCCTATTTCAACTACAGTATTATCTCAATATTCCAAAGGAGAGAGGCTAGAAGTTAGTATTTATGAAGGAGATGTTTTACTAGATAAAAAAGAGAAGTTAATAAATCGTAATGACGAGATTATTTCTTTTGACTATAAACTCAGTGCTCAAAGCGTTGGTATTCATAATTACAGAATTGAAGTCAAAGCTGTAGAGGGAGAACAAAACACCTTAAACAATACTCAAATTATCTTTGTAGATGTCCTAGAAAGTAAGCAGAAAATACTCTTATTGAGTGATATCTCTCACCCTGATATAGCTGCTATAAGTAAATCTATACAGTCCAATGAAAATTATGAGTTAGTTGTACAAAATACATCAGATTTTAATGGTGATTATAGTCCTTACAGTTTGCTAATCGCTTTTCAGTTAAATATTACAGAACCTAATATTCCTACCTTTTATTTCATAGGAAATTCAAGTCAAGCCCTATCTTTAGAATGGTTTAGTTATTTGCCGTCTAAAAGTACACTCAATGAGGTTAATTCCGATTACAATTCCTTTTCTTTATTCTCATTGAATGATAAGTGGAATTTGTGGTTGGAAGAACTACCACCCTTATATAGTCCTTTAGCAGATTATACTTTCAACTCTGAACATCATCATCTTTTTACTCAAAATATATTAGGTATAACTACACAAAACCCAATCTTTACATTCAGTAAGCAAGGAGAATACAGACAAGCAGTTTGTACTGTTGAAGGCTTGTGGAAATGGCGTTTGTATGAGTTTCTAAAAACTAATAATCATCAGCTATTTGATGAATTAATCAACAAAAGCGTTCAATTCTTATCAGTCAAAGAAGATAAAAGACCTTTTAGATTGCGACATGAAAAACTTATATATGAGAACGAACCATTGTTAATTGAGGCGGATTTATACGATGCTAACTATGAGCTGGTCAATAGTGCCGAGGTGAGTCTTTTGATAAGAGATGAAGATGAAAATGAATACAATTTTTCATTTAATAAAACAGCCATCAGCTACACCTTAGAGTTAAATGAGTTAAAAGTTGGCAATTACAGTTATGAGGCTAAGGTTATATTCAATGGCAAGGAGTTATTGAATAAGGGCAAATTTTCAGTACTTCCTTTAGAATTAGAGAAAATATCTTCACAAGCTAATCCTCAAATTCTTTATAATTTATCACAAAAATATGGAGGTCAATCCTATAATAAATCACAATTTTCTGAACTCAAAAATGAATTATCAGCAATAGAATCACAAAGTTTAAGTTATAAAGAAGAATCACAGAGTGATTTAATTAACTTGAAATGGATTTTCATTTTATTATTTGTATTTTTGTCACTAGAGTGGTTCGTGAGAAAGAGAATTACTAACATTTAACAATTAAAATTTTATAATAGTATGTTTGAAACTAATGATTCAGGTGGATTTAACCCTAAGTTACCAAGGTTTTTTGTTCTAGGGTTTGTGGCAATAATTTTTCTTTTAATAACTGGAGGTAATATGTTCTATACTGTTAATCCAGGTGAGAAAGCAGTTGTTTTTAAGCGTTTTGGTGGTGGATTAGATAAAGACTTAGTTGTACCTCAAGGTTTTCACTTTGTTGCACCTTGGAATAAAGTTTATATCTACAATGTTAAGATACAAGAAGATTATGAAGCTATGGAAGTACTATCTAAAAATGGACTTTCTATAAAAGTAGATTTATCTTTTCGCTATACGCCCAATGTTTCTGAGTTAGGTTATCTTCATGATTTGGTTGGTGAGGACTACTTAGAAAGTATCATTCGCCCTGAGATACGTTCCGTAACTAGAGAGGTGATTGGTGAGTATTTACCAGAGGAATTATACTCTACAAAGAGAGAAGAAGTAGAGGATAAGATTTATGAAATCACATCTAAATCTATTGCTGATAAGTATATCTTTTTAGACGCTATACTTATTAGAGATGTGACTTTACCACAAACTCTACAAGCAGCGATTGAAAATAAACTAAGACAAGAGCAAGAAGCTTTAGAGTATGAGTTTAAACTATTAAAAGAGTCTAAAGAAGCTGAAAGAAAGCGTATTGAGGCGGAAGGTATTTCAGACTTTCAACGTATCGTTACAAAGACTATTACTCCTCAGTTACTTAAATGGAAAGGTATTGAAACGACACAAGAATTGTCGAAATCTCCTAATAGCAAAGTTATTGTTATTGGAAATGGAGAAGGTGATTTACCGATTATTTTAGGTGGAGATAAATAAAAAAACAGTAATAATTTAACCTATTTAACAATGAAGAAGATTTTAATTTTAATGAGTTTTGTTTTGCCTTTGACTATATTGGCTCAGACTAAACCGATGCCAAAAAAAACTAATGGTAAAACAACTCCAAAAAATGAAAATATGAGAGGGGAGATGCCCACTCATTTCCTTTACATGATTATGACAGTCGAGGAAGTTAAAAAGTCTAAAAAAGAAGAAACTACTACTACTAAGTTTAGATTTCAATCATTTGATAGCAGATACTCTGAAAGATTATCCGTTTCTACAAAAAATAAATCATCAACTATTGAAGTTTTAAATTTATTAGGACGTAGTGGTTGGGAATTAGTATCTGTTAATAATGAACATTATTATTTCAAAAATAGGTTCTTAGCTGAAAAAAGATAATCAAATTTTTTAAAGCCTCTTTATTGAGGCTTTTTTATGAAAAAATATCCAGAAAAAATCGTTATTGCTTGGGGTGAAGCTATTTCAGGAAACCTTGAAATAAGAGATTGGCTGATGAAAAACAATTACCCCGAATTAGGCTTGTTTTGTCATGCACTTTATTTCGACAAAAGTGCTTCGGATTGGTTGATGAAAAATGCACCCCATCTTCTAGCAACAATCAAAGGTGTAGAGGGTAAAAAAGATGCCATTCGTTGGTTAGAAATTAATGGCTTTAATTTATTAGCAAAAGTAGCCAAAGCAGCCGATAATGATAAAGAGCAAATGCGTTGGCTTATGCTAAATGACAAACTATTTGGAATACTAGCTCAGCGTATTAAATTAGTGAAAGACGATATAGAAGAAGCTAATAACGATGTACATCGTTGGGGATATGAGTAGATTATTTTCTCAACTTCTTGAGCTCAGTAAGTTTATCTCTAAGTTTTACAGCCTCTAGGAAATCCAAGTCTTGAGCTGCATTTTCCATTTGTTTCTTGGTGTTTTTAATAGCTCTTTCCAATTCTTTTGGATTGGAGTAGTCTGTTTCACTCTCAGCAGCCATACTCATTCCTTCTTTTACTGCGTACGGATTAAGACTCTTGGCTAGTGCATTGTCTTTCTTTTTATTCAATGGGGTAGGAACTAAGCCATGCTCCTTATTGTAAGCAATTTGTTTTTCTCTACGTCTATTTGTTTCGTCAATAGTGAGTTTCATAGAGCGTGTTATTTTATCGGCATACATAATAACTAAACCATTGACGTTTCTTGCCGCTCTACCTGCTGTTTGAGTAAGTGAGCGTTCCGACCTTAAGAATCCCTCTTTGTCGGCATCTAGAATAGCTACTAAGCTAACTTCAGGTAAGTCTAATCCTTCTCGAAGAAGATTAACACCCACCAAGACATCAAACAGACCTTCTCTCAATTCATGTAATATTTCTACTCGCTCTAGGGTATCCACATCCGAGTGTATGTAACGGCAACGAATATCAAAACGTGTGAGGTACTTTGTCAATTCCTCAGCCATTCGCTTAGTAAGTGTAGTTACAAGGGTTCGTTCGTCTTTATCAACTCTAAGTTTAATTTCTTCTAGTAAGTCGTCTATTTGATTCAGAGAAGGTCTGACGTCTATTTTTGGGTCTAATAAGCCTGTAGGGCGAATGACTTGTTCAGCTACCACGCCACCAGATTGTTCTAGCTCATAATCGGCTGGAGTAGCACTAACATAAATGAATTGATTGTTAATGTTCTCAAATTCTTCAAACTTCAATGGTCTATTGTCCATAGCAGCTGGTAAACGAAAGCCATACTCTACGAGGTTTTCTTTTCTTGAACGGTCACCACCAAACATAGCTCTTATCTGAGGTAATGTCACATGACTTTCATCTATTACAGTCAAGAAGTCTTTAGAAAAATAGTCGATTAGGCAGAACGGTCGAGTTCCTGGCATACGACCATCAAAGTAGCGTGAATAATTTTCTATACCCGAACAATAACCAAGTTCTCTAATCATTTCTAAATCGTAATTGACACGCTCATCTAATCGTTTAGCCTCTAGCTTTCTATCAGTATTGTTTAAAAACTGTACCTGATCTATTAAATCATCTTGTATCTGATGAATAGCACTTTGTATACGGTCTTTAGAAGCTACAAAAATTGTAGCGGGATAAATGCGTAAGTATTCGAACTTTTCTAAAATAGTGTTGTTTATAGGGTCAAAACTTTCTATTTCTTCAATTTCATCGCCCCAAAAGTGAATTTTATAAGCTATATCGGCATAGGCTGGAAAAACAGAAACAGTATCTCCTTGAACTTTAAAATTACCTCTTTCGAATTGGATATCAGAACGTGAGTAAAGTGAGGTTACCAATTGATTTAGTAACTTATTACGACTTATCTTTTGATTTTGCTCTATTTCAATAACGTTATTGTTGAATTCATCGGGGTTTCCGATACCATAAATGCAGGATACAGAAGCAACAACAATAATATCTTTTCTACCTGATAAAAGGGTGGAGGTGGTACTCAATCGTAGCTTCTCTATTTCTTGATTTATAGATAAATCTTTTTCTATGTAAGTGCCACTACTTGGTATATAGGCCTCAGGCTGATAGTAATCGTAATAGGATACAAAGTATTCTACGGCATTATGGGGAAAGAATTGCTTGAACTCGCTGTATAATTGTGCTGCTAGTGTTTTGTTGTGACTAAGAACTAGAGTTGGCTTTTGAACCTCTTTAATAACATTAGCTACTGTAAAGGTTTTTCCCGAACCAGTAACACCTAGTAAAGTCTGATGTGATTCCCCATTGTCTATACCCTCAACCAGTTGTTTTATTGCTGTAGGCTGGTCGCCCATAGGGCTAAAATCCGATACGACTTTGAATCCCATTTATAGGGTGTTAAGCTGTTTTAGTTTATCTTTTAGTGAGTCTATTTCAGCTTTTCCGTTGTCTATCTTCTTTTCTATCTGCGATTTGAGTTTGTCAGCGCCTTTAGATGAACCAAAGAAAGAGATGTTAGTTTCGTATTGATTAACTTCTTTTTGTAAATCGTTAATTTTATTTCTGATGAATTGCTTTTCTTTATCTATTGCAAATGAATCAGATTTAACTTTTAAATTTTCAAGTTTGTTATTGAACTTAATGTCGTTGAGTTCTTTCTTACCAACTTTCATTTCTTTGTAAAAGGCATCAATAGACTTTCTAAAATCATCTTCTATTTGATTTTTATCTCTAGGAACATCGCCTAGAGAACGCCATTCTTTTTGAAAGTCCTCAAGAGCATTAAGGTTTACTTTTTTATCTTCAGAAAGCTTGAATTTTTGAACTGTTTTTAAGAATTTTTCTTTTTTTGCTAGGTTATCAGCTTTTTCTTTGTCTAGTTCTTTGAAGAAGCTTTTTTTACTATCATAGAAATTATCCATAGCTGTTCTAAATCTCTTCCATAGTTTATCCGATTGAGATTTAGGAAGGTAGCCACTTTTCTTCCAGTCTTCATTAAGTTTATTGACCTTATCTGTTTTCTCTTTCCAACTGACTTCTGAATTGACTAATTCTTCGGCTTTTTCACACAAGACAACTTTATTTTGTATGATTTGTTTATTTTCTTGCTTTTTCTCTTTGTAAAATTCGTTTTTCTTAGCATAAAAGTTAGAAAGTGTTTCTCTTAGAAGTTTCCAAGCCACTTTATTATCTTCTTTGCTCATTGGAGCTTGTTTCTTCCATTCGGCTTCTAACTCTTGTACTTGTGAAGTTAAATTATTCCATTCGTTATGAGACTTTACTTCACTTTCAGTAAGAGTGGCAATTTTTTGACAAATCGCAGACTTATTCTCAAAAGATTGTTTCCCTTTTTCTTTTAAATCAAGGAAGTGTTCGTTTCTTCTTTTGTGTAATTTATGAGTAGCTTCTTTAAAACGTTCCCATATTTCTTCCCTCAACTCTCTTTTGACTGGTCCTACTTCTTTCCATTTTTCATGAAGAAGCTGTAATTCAGCGTGTACCTTATTTATGGATTTTTCTTCCATCAAGGCTTCAGCCTGTTCACACATACTAGTTTTTTGCTTGAGGTTTCTATCAAAATCTAAATCTCGTAAGTCGTTATTAATCTTTATGAAATCATAGAATTTTTCAACTTGATGGTGGTATGACTTCCAAATATCGTTTCTGTAACCTATACCGACTTCTCCAGTAGTTCTCCACTTTTCTTGTAATGCTCTAAATTTTTCAAATGTCTCTTTGATGGTCTCCTCATCACTAATAATACTTTCTATGTCCTTAATGATTTGAGTTTTTATCTTGAGGTTTTTGGCAAAGTCTAACTCTATTTTCTCTCTGTATTCGGCTTTCTTTTTGCGGAATTCGCTAAATAGCTTTTTAAAATCTTTCTCTAGTGGGTGAACAAATTTGTATTCTTCTTCAAGGCCTTCGTTTTTTAAATACTTTTCTTTGTGGACTTCTTTTTCAGCATTTATTTTTTTATAAAACACGGCTTTGATTGCATCAATATTCTTAGCAACTGAATATATATTTTCCGTTGTAATTAGTTCGGATACTTGTTGCAGTAATTCTTGAGGTGTAAATGAGTTATAGTCAATTTCAATTACAGTATTTTCATTGGCTAACTCTTGGTTAACGATTTCTTTTTCAACCTCGTTTGAATCTTGGGTCATCTTGTCTATAGATTAGATTTATGCAAATTTAACATTAAAAATATTAATAAGTGTAATTTTTACCTTACCATATGTTCCATGCTTGTTCTGCTTGAATAGTTAGCATTTCCATTCCATTTTTAATTGTGCAGTTTTTCTCTTTTCCAAAAGAAAGAAAACGACTTATTTCAGGATTATAAACTAAATCATAAAGAATATGTTCTTGAGATAAAAATTGATAGGCTATCTCAGGAAAACCGTCGATTTTAGGATAGGTGCCTAATGGTGTACAATTAATAATTATTTGGTGTTTTTCTATGCATTTTTTATCTACGTCAGTATAATCAAATGAAGAATTTCTAGAAACTATTTGAAATGTAATATTTAGCTTTTTTAAAGCATAAATAACAGCTTTTGTAGCTCCGCCATTACCTAGTACTAATGCACTCTTATGATGAGGCTTTAAAATAGGTTCAAGAGAGTTTAAAAAGCCTAAATAGTCTGTATTGTGTCCTACTAGTTTACCTCCATTATTTTTTACACAATTTACCGCACCAATAAGCTGAGCCTCAGGGCTTAATTCATCTAAATAGGCAATGATGTTTTCTTTATGTGGTATAGTAACGTTAAAGCCATCTAATTTTAATAATTGCTCAGAATTGAATAATTCATCTAAATCTTGACATTCTATATTAAGATACTCTACATCTTTTATATTTTCATTCAAAAACTTATTTTCAAAATAGGATTTTGAAAAAGAATGTTCTAGTGGATATCCAATAAGTCCAAAGGATTTCATTATTCCTGTTTAGCTAAATATTCTACAAATACTATTGAAAGTACTCCAATAAGCAACAATACAATTACAAAGAGCTCATTTACTCCCCATACATCTGGGAAATAGCGTTCGTATCCTACTAGTAAAGGCTCTCCGTGTCTATCAATTATTTCACTACTAAAAATTTCTTTTTTCCATGGCCATATGATACTTAACGATCCAAAAACAAATCCAGTAAGAAGTGCTAGTGTTGCATCGTGATATTTATTAAATATCCAAGAAATGATATTTGAAAAGGCAATTAAACCTACTACAGACCCAATAAGGAATATCAAGAAGTAAATCAGTAAATCGAATTCTGAACTCGATAAGAAAGCAGAAAGATTACCACTTAGTAGAGCTTGAGTAAATTCTGAAATACTATTAATAGATTTTACCATCAATAGATGATAATTTCCCATCAGCATCAAAATATAAGAACCCGATAAGCCTGGTAATATCATACCGCATATTCCAATTAATCCACATATGAAAATGTAGAAATATGAAGTGTTTTCAGTAGGAGATGGAGATACAAAAGAAACTGTTAAAGCGACTAAAGCACCTATTATTAGTATGGCTATTATTTTCCAATCCCAATGTTTGACTTTTAGCCCTACATAGTAAACAGAGGCTAACACTAAGCCAAAAAAATATGCCCAGGTATGTGCAGGAAATTCTACTAAAAGGTAATCAAATAATTTAGCTAAACTTAAAATACTCAACACTATACCCAACATAATAGGTATGAGAAAATTTAAGTTTAACTGACTGTATAGTGTTTTGAATTGGCCTTTGAAAATTAGGTTTAAGGCACTTAAGTTGAAGGATTTAAGAGAGTCAATTAATTCTTCATAGATGTTAGTTATGAGAGCTATAGTACCACCTGAAACTCCGGGTATTACATTCGCAGCACCCATTGCGACACCTTTAAATAGTCGTATAATAAACGTTTTCATAATTACAGCGTTGTGACTTCTTTTTGCCATTTTTGAAAACCGCCTTCTAGATGAGTGAAGTTATTGTAGGAATGAAGTTTTTCAATCATATATTTTAATGAATGACTTCTTTTTCCACTGTTACAATATAGCACTACCAGTTTATCTTTGGGTATCTCATTAATTCTACTCAAAAATTGTGCTAGTGGAATATTTACTTCACAAATAGCACCATCTTCAAATTCATAGGATTCTCTGATGTCAATAATGTTAATGTCCTCATTTCCATCTATTAATCGCTTGAGCTCTTGAACTGTCATTTTTGCAACACTATTTTGGAAGATGGTCGAAGAATGTATCTCCTCTTAATCCTAGTCTTAGACACTCTAGAGGAATAACTTCGTTAAAGGCAATATTTCCTAAGTTTACGTTAGAACCCATTAATTTAATAAACCATACTTGCTGAGTTTTTTGTGGTGATTCCCATATAATTTGATCGTTATCAATTTTGGTTAAAATTTCTTCAATCAAATCAGAACGTACTTCACCACTACCTCTATATATACCAACATTACCTCCTTCACGAGCTTCGGCAATAACCTTCCATGAACCAGCATTAAGTTCTTTTTGCATTAATTCTATCCATTTGTAAGGAGGAATTAATTTGTTAGCATCTTTTGAGCCAACCTCTGAAAGTACTTTGAAGTTTTTGTTGAGTTCTGAAATATAATTGCACTTTTCGGTGTGCGATATTTGAATAGAACCATCAGAAACTTCGACGGTGTTGATGTTGTATTTATCAAGCATTTTTTGATATTCATCAAATTTATTTCTAGCAATGAAGGCTTCAAAAAGTGTTCCTCCCAGATATACTTCAATATTTGCGTTTTGATAAAGCTTAATTTTATCAGCAAGATTTGTTGAAATAATGGATGTACCAAAACCGAACTTTACCATATCTGTGAGTTCACCAGCAGTTTCTATAAAATCTTCTACTTGTCGAATACTCAAACCTTTATCCATCATCATGGTAAGACCATTTGTACGAGGTTTTGATGCTCTTTGTGGCAAGTAAGGTAAGTCGAAATTCATACTTAATTTATTTTTTGTATTCAGTCAACAAATGTAGCAGATTTTTATTATCTTTTATGCTGGGAAAGTATTGAAAAAATTCCTCATGTAAATCATAGTCTATGGATAGTGCTTTTTCGAAGATTGATAAGGCTTGATTTTCACTGCCAGACTGAAAAAGGTATGCAGACAACCTGTATGATAGTTCTGCATTTTTGGGGTTTAGTTTAACACCCTTCTTTAAAACTTCTATGGCTTCAGTGGTAGATTCGTTTTTGTGAAGTAAATGGGAGTAGTTTAACCACGATTCTGAATCTAATTCATCGAGCTCTAAAACTTTTCTATAAGCTATTTCAGCCTCCTTAATAAAGCCTATTTTTTCATTGATTTGAGCATACGTAAAAAGGTAGTCAATATTTGATGAATTTATGTCTATCGCCTTTTTAATATGATAAGAAGCTTCTAAGGTTAATCCTTGCAGATCTAAAATTAGAGCTAGAGTATACCATGCTTCAGCAAAATGCTCGTCTTTTCTGATGCATTTATAAAAGTATGATTTAGCCTTATTTAGATTGTCCATTTTCTCATACAATTCACCAATATCAAAATACAATATAGCATCAGGATATTCGTATTTAAACGTCTGTTTACAGCAATCTATAGCTTTTTGGTAATATCCAAGTTCAGATAATGACTCTGCTTTGTTGGTGTAGGCGCTAATGTAATCCTCTTTTATGCAAATACTGTAATCAAATGATTCTATAGCGTCCAAATGATTGTCCATTCTTTGGTAAATAATTCCTAGATAAAACCAAGCTTCATAATCGTATGGTTTTGATTTTATATAGTTTTTGACAAAGGACAATGAACGGTTTGAGTTTTTTGATATTTCACAAGTAATGATGTACGAATACCAATTGATTTCATTGTACTTGTTTAAAAGGAGTAACCTTTCAAGCATATCTGCTGATTTGGAGTAATTATCAATTTTTTGATATTCATTAGCCAAGTTAGAAAGGATTTCCTCGCTGTTGTTATTGAGGTTCAATAATTTTTCAAATATGGTTATAGCCTTTTTGTTTTTATCCAATTTGCTGTAAATAGTAGCAAGGGTAAATAGATATTCTTCATTATTTACTGAAGGTAGTTCCTTCATAACTTCATAGGCATCGGAAGCCTTATCAAAATACAATAAAGTCTGAGCTTTTTTAATTTTTAATTGTGATGAAAAGGGATATAATTTTTCATAGAGATAAAAAGCATCTCTAATTTTGGCTTTGTTAACGTTTTCAATATAATAATCAATGATTTTTTCGATTTCGTGAGAGTCAAAGTAAGCATACTGACCTGACTCTAACATTTCGTTAAACCTATTTATTAGGTTATTTATTTTGCTCTCTTCTTGTGAATTCAATCCGTCTTCAAACATATTATAAAGATAAGTTTAAAGTTTTGAGATTCAAATTTTATTCTGATAAGTTTTTGAACAAAGAAATTAACATAATATATCTAATTCAAATATTTTAAAATATTACTTTTGTCCTAATCAAAAATTAACAGATGACTTTAATCAAATCTATTTCTGGGATTCGTGGAACAATAGGAGGCAAAGTAGGAGAGGGTTTATCCCCTGTTGATACGGTTCGTTTCACAGCTGCATATGGTACTTGGATACAAAACCGTTGTCAAAAACAGTCACCAATAGTTGTTGTAGGTAGAGACGCAAGAATTTCAGGCGATATGATTCGTCAGTTAGTGGTAAGCACTTTACAAGCCTTAGGAATAGATGTTTATGATTTAGGATTGTCAACAACACCAACTGTAGAGATAGCTGTACAAATGCAAAATGCTGATGGTGGAATTATTTTAACTGCAAGTCATAACCCTAAGCAGTGGAACGCTTTAAAATTATTGAATGAAAAAGGAGAATTCATTAATGCCGATGATGGTGCTGCTGTTTTAGCTATCGCAGAGGCCGATGATTATAATTTTGCTGAGGTTGATGATTTAGGAAAATATTATTCTGATGATACTTACATTCAGAAACACATTGATAGTGTATTGAAATTAAAATGGGTAAATACAGATGCTATTAAGGCTGCCAACTTTAAGGTCGTAGTAGATGCTGTAAATTCTACTGGTGGAATAGCCGTTCCTGCACTTTTAGAAAGTTTAGGGGTGAGTTGTGTTCCTTTATATTGTGAGCCTAACGGACACTTTCCTCATAACCCCGAGCCTTTAGCTGAACATCTGACAGAAATTTCCAAGCTGGTGGTGGAAAGTAATGCCGATTGTGGTATAGTTGTTGATCCAGATGTAGATAGATTAGCCCTTGTCAATGAAGATGGCACTATGTTTGGTGAAGAATATACCCTAGTGGCGTGTGCTGACTATATTTTATCTAAAGAAACAGGCAATACAGTTTCTAATTTATCCTCTTCAAGAGCTTTGAGAGAGGTCACTCACAAGCATGGCGGTCAATATTTTTCTTCGGCAGTAGGTGAAGTCAATGTAGTCAACCAAATGAAAGAATGTAAGGCTATAATTGGTGGTGAAGGAAATGGAGGAATTATTTTTCCAGACTCTCATTATGGTAGAGATTCAATAGTAGGTATTGCACTATTTTTATCCCTTCTTGCAGAAAAGAAAATGAAATGCTCGGAATTAAGAGCTTCTTACCCTAGTTTCTTTATGTCAAAAAATAAAATTCAACTAACACCAGAAATTGATGTAGATATGATTTTGTCAGCAATGTCAAAAAAATACGCTAACGAAGACGTTACAACAATAGATGGAGTGAAAATAGATTTTGCTGAAGAATGGGTTCACTTAAGAAAATCTAATACTGAGCCTATCATAAGAATATATACAGAGAGTGTAAGTAAGGAGAATGCCGATAATTTGGCTGAACGCTTTATGAATGAAATTAAAGAATTGACTATCAATTAGACGATGAAAGTTTATTTAGATAATGCGGCGACAACGCCAATTGATAAGGAAGTAATAGAGGTGATGATGCCTATTTTGCAAGAAGGATTTGGCAATCCATCATCTATACATTCTTTTGGTAGAGTTTCTCGTTCAATAGTTGAAAAAGCAAGAAAAAATGTTGCTAAACATTTGAATTGTACACCAGGAGAAATATTTTTCACTTCAGGGGGTACTGAGGCTGATAATATGGCTATTCGTTGTGGTATGGTCGATTTGGGAATTAATCACGCTATTACTTCAAGAATTGAACACCATGCAGTAGGGCATACCTTGGAGGATATGGCGACTAAGGGATTGATAAAGCTATCTTATGTGGATTTAGATGATAAGGGAAATGTTGTTTTGTCGCACCTTGAAGAATTGTTAAAATCTAACAATCGAAGTTTTGTTTCCTTGATGCATGCCAATAATGAAATTGGTAATTTATTAGATATTAAGGCTGTCGGTGAAATGTGTCAGACTTACGATGCTATTTTCCATTCTGATACGGTTCAAACTATGGCTCATTATACCTTTGATTTACAAGAATTGCCTATACATTTCTTGACTGGTGCTGCACATAAATTTCATGGTCCTAAAGGCAATGGTTTTTTATATATCAATGCCGATATCACAATAAAACCTTTTATTTCAGGAGGAGGTCAAGAGAGAAATATGCGTGCTGGTACTGAGAATGTTTATGGTATCGCTGGACTATCTAAGGCTATGGACGTTTCATATCGTGATTTAGAAGAACATAGAGCACATATTGAGATGCTAAAACAACACATGATAAAAGGCTTGAAAGATGCTATTCCTAGTGTTGAGTTCAATGGCGAGAGTGATAGCTTAGAAAAGTCATTGTATACGGTTTTAAACGTTCTGTTTCCCCAAACTGAAATTGGTGAAATGTTATTCTACAATTTAGACATTATGGGCATAGCATCTTCTGGAGGAAGTGCCTGTTCGTCAGGAAGTAATTTAGGTTCTCACGTACTAAGAGCTATTGGTTGCGATATGAGTCGTCCTTCATTGCGTTTTTCCTTTAGTAAATACAATACGATTGAAGAGATAGATTACACTATAAATCAGTTAAAATCTTTATTGAGCTGATTGTAAGTTTTTAGACGCTTTACAAAATACAAATACACTATACTTTTTGGAAATAATTTAGCTTGATAGCTTTGTGGTCTTTTCTTTTTAAACGTACTCAGCAAAGTATAGAATTTAAGGTGAGCTTTCAAAATGTAAAACACATGCTGTGGTTTGCCACTCAAAATAAATTTAAAAGAAGATATACCATCTAACAACATACGTTTGAATAATGTGCTAAATCGCTTTTTAGGCTTAAGATTCTTATATAGCATGAGCAGGTTATTCCTATAGTTCAGATAAGTTTTAAACGTACTTCCACTACTTAGAGTGCCTCCTCCAACGTGAAAAACAGATGATTTGGGCTCACACATAATTTTATAACCTTTGTTTTTAAGTTTCCAACATAGGTCAATTTCTTCCATATGAGCAAAAAAGTCCCAATCAAAACCACCAACTTCGTAAAAAGCTTCGGCACGTAAAAAAAGACAAGCTCCACTAGCCCAAAATACTTCAGAAGTATCGTCATATTGTCCCTTGTCTTCTTCCAAAGTTTCAAAGACTCTACCTCTACAAAATGGATAGCCATACTTATCCAAAAAACCACCACTTGCACCAGCGTATTCAAAACTAGTTTTGTCGTCGTATTTCTTTATTTTAGGTTGACAAGCAGCTATACTCTTGTCACTATCCATTAATTCGATGATTGGTGCAATCCAATTTTTAGTAACCTCTACATCGGAGTTAAGTAACACATAATACTCAGCATTTATTTGTTGCAACGCTTTGTTATAGCCACCAGCATAACCTTCATTAGTTTTGTTTAGAATAAGTTTTACACTAGGAAAATTGTTAGTTACATAATTAACAGAATCATCTGTTGATGCATTGTCGGCAATAATCACTTCGGCATTAGTAGTTTTTTCCACTACATCTCTCAAAAACTTTTTAAGCCAATGAATACCATTGTAGTTAAGAATAACGACTGCTACTTTTGTTGGTGTTTCCATCTTCTATGTGACCACAGCCAATAGGCTTGATTTGTATTAATATTTTTTTCTAAAATTTGGGAATGCAAGCGAGTAATTTCTCCTTCATGGTATTGATTTGGTGTGTCAGTTATGAGTTCAAATTTTATTTCATATTTAGCACGACTCAAAGGCTTTATGTGTGCAAAAAATATAGGGCAATCCATCTTTTTTGCTAACTTCTCTGTACCCAAAAATACAGGAGTTTTTTGATTTAAAAAATTAATCCAATGATTCAATTCATCAGCAGATGGAGTTTGGTCTGATAAAACACCTATTACTCTAGGTTTTTTTCCTTTTTTTAAGAGATAGCGAACACTTTCCTTCATACTTACTAAGGTTGCCCCAAATTGAGAACGTATTTTTAAAACTTGCTTGTTCCAAAATGTAGAAGAAAGAGGTTTATAAATGCCTACCATTTCGGCGTCAAAATTTAATGAGGAGGCCAAAAGAGCCCATTCCCAATTTCCATAATGACCTAAAACTATAATGACATCTTTATCTTGTTTTAAAAAAGCATTGACTTGAGACTCATTAACGAATTTGTGTCTTTTTCTAATCGTATTTTTAGAACAATGAAATAGCTTTATGGATTCTGCTAGGAGCTGACCAAAATAAGAGTAAAATTGATGTTTTATTTTTCTTAAAGAAGACTTGTCTTTCTCTGGAAAAGCATTTTTTAGGTTATTGTCAATTACTTTTTTTCTGTAGCCAAAAAGTCTTAGAAGAATGGCTAATTTGATACCTATAATATGTATTAAACCCATTGGAAGACGAGCATACAATTTTAACAATATCAATAAAAAGCTATTCAAGTGGTGTTAGTTAGGGTTGTTGTAATAATCAATAGGAGATTTTTTTCCTTCATCGAAATCATCGTAATAATTTTCTTCGAATCGGTTTAGCCAATCTTTATCATTGATTTCTCCGAATTTATTGGTGTAAACTAAGCGATACTCATTAGGCATTCTATCGTTAGAGAAAATAAACTTAATATCCCTCTCGTTTCCAATAGAGTAGTAGTGCCAAACTTCAAAGGGTTGAAAACCCTTGGGCATTATTTCTTGTGACCTAGAATTTGGAGAGCCATAGCTTAAATATATTCTTCCTCTATCGGATAGATGTCCATCAATTATTCCATTTGCAAACTCTTTATTGACAAGTTTTACTAGATTGTAATAATTTTTCCAACTCTGTTCAGTATTGAATGGATCTCGATCGTACCAAAATCTGTAGAAATACTTTTGTAGCATTTCTACATTCTCATAATCTAAGTTTTTAGCTTGAATATTTTCTATAGATGATTGTAAGGGGTGTAAATACTCGATGTATTGTTTTAGAGTGTCTTTGTTATCGACTGATGATATAAACGTATCCTCAAAAACAAATTCATCTTTTAGGTCTTTATTGATTTTATAAAACTGTCGTTTTTGAGTATGTATTACCTTATTATCTCTATTTATAGCCTCAATCTTTAAATAGTAAGTGCCACTTGTTAAATTGTCGATAGGAAAAGTATTTAAACTAGCGTCAAACATAGAGTTACATTTTTTTCTTTTGACAAGCTCCTTAACTATTTTTTGCGTTGACTGGGAAACAATACTGCTTTGAATTAGTACTTCTTTATCAGTATCAGAGTAATACTCGAAATAGCAGCTTAATTTTGTATTAGCAGTATTGTATAGGTTTGAAATAAAAGGCACTAAATCATAACCGCCCTTACTTAGTATATTTTTTTCTATTGTTTGGCTATACGATTCTACTAATTGAATATCTGAAAAACCATTATTTATTGATTTTATTGTAATGGCTTGTTCATGATTAATTTCTACCTCAGTTTTGTTAATATCCGTTATGTTTAACCTAAGATTGTAATCTCCTTCAGAAAGTTGATAGCGTTGTTGGTCTAAAAAAACAAAGTCGATTAAGGAAGTGTCCTTTATTTCTGGGCTAGATAAATTATACTTATCTACTTTTATTACATTATCATCTTGAACGAATTCAATAACAACGACAAGTTGGGCTTGAAAAGTGCCATTTGCCTTGCTTAGATAGCTTACTCCATTTCCATTTACAGATAAATAAGTTTCTATATAAGGTGTATTTTCAGATTGAAAATGAGCGATATCAAACCTAGCATCTATTTGTTGAGCATAAGAAAATGACTGAAAAAGTGAGAGGTAAAAGCAAGTGAAAAGACTCTTAGTAAATAGATAATTCTTCATAATGCTAAGTTAAAAAATTAATATCGATAATTAATTCTAAAAATTTTATTGTTTTTTTCTTACAATATGTGAAATAAAACTAAAAATATTTTACTTTTGCCCTCCGCAGGAGAGATGGCAGAGTGGTCGAATGCGGTGGTCTTGAAAACCATTGTACAGCAATGTACCGGGGGTTCGAATCCCTCTCTCTCCGCAAAAAGGTCTGATTTATCAGACCTTTTTTTATGATTATTAAGTATGTTAACTAATTAAGCTTAGACTTTAAATGTACCATCTTAATAGCACTTATGGCGGCCTCAGTACCTTTATTACCGTGCTTTCCTCCAGAACGGTCAATAGCTTGTTGCATCGTGTTGTCAGTAAGTACACCAAAAATTACAGGCTTATTGTACTTAAGCGATACATCTTTTATGCCTAAAGCTGTACTCTGACATACATAGTCAAAGTGTTTAGTTTCTCCTTGAATAACACTTCCTAAACAAATGACGGCATCTACATCGGTTGATTCGAAAAAGAATTGAGCTGCTAAAGGAAGTTCAAAACTACCTGGTACGTTTTTTCTGACAATATTACTTTCCTCGCAACCACAGTTTAATAAGGCATCCATAGCCCCTTTGAACAAACCCTCAGTGATGTTTTCGTTCCATTCGGCAACAGCAATTCCAAACTTCATACCTCTAGCAGAGGGAACTAAGCTGAAATCGTAATTGGATAAATTTTTATTAACTGTAGCCATAAAAAAAGCTCGCTAAGCGAGCTATTAAATTATTGTTTCAATTGAGCTCGAGTAATGAACTTATCAATGTCTCTAGCTTCGTCTGATTCTGAATAGTCTTTTTGAATAGTCGAATAGTATTCTAATGCTCTATCAATATTACCACCTTCCTCAAGGGCCATTGCTGCTCTTTTAAGGTAAATTGGTGTAGTGAAATTGTTTTCGCTATTGAAAGCAGCCTTAGTCCAAAAGTTGATGGCATCGTCAAACTCACCTATATTCATGTAGGCATCTCCCATACTTCCATAAGCTATAGAAGACACCACTTCATCATCGCTTGAAAAGTCACTTAAATAGTCGATTGCACTTTCGTTGTCACCCATATTTAGAAAAGATATACCAGCATAGTAATTCGCAAGATTACCAGCATCAGTAGAGCCATATTCATCTATAATATCTAGAAGCCCATATTCGCCATTTACACCATAAAGAGCTAAATTAAAAGAGTCAGCTTCGAAATAACTAACACTTTTAAAAAGTTCTTGTTGAGCCTCTTCATTTACAGGTTCTAGGTAAAACTTGCCATAGGCTAAGAATAAAGCAATAACACCAACTATTGTAAAAACAATTGTAGATAAAGTCTTTTGATTATTTTCTACCCATTGCTCGGTTCTAGTTAACGTTTCCTCGACTGCTGCGAATTGTTCTTCGGTTTTATCTTTCTTCTTTGCCATTTTTCTTTAAAATTTGAGCCACAAAAATAACCTTTTTTTCCATTTGAAAAAGTTTGTTGTAATTGACTTTCAATAACTTAAAAAATAGATACTTTAGTGGTGTAGAATTGAATCACCTATGTTTTTAGAGAAATTATCTGTATTAAATTTTAAAAATCATTCCGATAGTCGTTTAGATTTTAACCCAAATATCAATTGTTTTGTGGGTGATAATGGCTCTGGAAAGACCAATTTGCTAGATGCTATTCATTATTTATCCTTTACCAAAAGCTTTTTTATCAAACAGGATAGTATGAATGTGCTTTACGACCAAGCTTTTATGACCATTGAAGGTGTTTTTAAGAAAGATGATAACAAAGAATTGGTTCAATGTGCAGTAAAAACTGGTGTGAAAAAAGTGCTTAAGCGCAACAAAAAGAAATACGATAAATTAGCTGAGCACATCGGATTATTTCCTCTTGTAATGGTTTCGCCAACCGATAGCGAATTGTTATTGTCAGGAAGTGATGTGAGAAGAAAATACATGGATAGTGTTATTTCTCAATTTGATAAGGAATACCTCAATACATTGATAGCTTACAATAAGTTGATTTTGCAAAGAAATGCATTGTTGAAATCTTCGGATTCAAATACCGCTAATCTGTCAAACTTGTCATTGTATGATGAACAATTAGCACCATTAGCTCATATCATTTTCGAGAAAAGACAATTATTTTTAAATCAGTTAGCACCTATTTTTCTAAACTATTACAAAGCTATTTCTAACACCAACGAGCAAGTGACTATACATTACGACTCTCAGCTTTCTGAAAAGAATTTTCTAGATTTATGTCAACAAAACTCAGAAAAAGACAGGTTAGTAAAATTCACTTCAGTAGGAGTGCATAAAGACGATTTAATATTTCACCTAAATAATCATCCTATAAAGCGAGTTGGCTCTCAAGGACAACAAAAAACATATTTACTTGCACTCAAATTAGCACAATTTGATTTTATGCAAGAAGCATTAAGCTTCAAGCCTATGCTACTTTTAGACGATGTTTTTGATAAGTTAGATGACAATAGGGTAGAGCATCTTATGAAATTAGTAGATCAACACCATTTTGGTCAAATATTCGTGACGGACACTCATCCTGAACGTTCTAAGCAAATCTTTAATAAGATTAATGCTGATTTTAAATTGTTTCACATAAAAAACGGAGCCATTGAAAAGGAAGAGTAATCAGCAATCTTTAGGCGAGGTTATCCAAGATTTTTTAAAACAAAGTGGTTGGGAACGTAAACTCGATGAAGTCAAAATAATGACGGAATGGGATAAGGTTTTAGGGCCTAGTTTGGCAAAGTATACCGAAGAAGTCTTTATTCAAAATAAAAAATTACATATTCGTTTAAATTCTTCCACTTTAAGACAAGAGCTTTCCTACAAGAAATCAGAAATTGTAAAGGAATTAAATGAAGCTGTAGGTAAAGAAGTAGTAACTGATATAGTTCTCAAATAAAAAAAGCCCTAAATCATAGATTTAGAGCTTAGTTTATATTATTATTTATACAAATTAGAATCTTTCCTCGGCAGAGAAAAAGAAGTCGCCTTCGATAGCAGCATTTTCATCAGAGTCAGAACCGTGAATAGCATTCTTAGCTTTGCTTTCTGCAAATTCACTACGAATGGTACCTTCAGCAGCCTCAGATGGATCAGTAGCGCCAATAAGCGTTCTAAAATCGGCAACAGCATTATCTTTTTCAAGAATGGCAGCCACGATAGGTCCAGAGCTCATATAGTTTACGAGTTCTCCATAAAATGGGCGTTCTTTATGAACGGCATAAAATTCTCCAGCTTTTTCTGAAGTAAGCGCTGTTTTTTTCATTGCTACGATAGTAAAACCAGCAGCATTAATTCGTTCTAAAATAGCTCCGATGTGTCCATTTTCTACAGCTTCGGGCTTAATCATTGTAAAGGTTCTATTAGTTGCCATTTTTATGTTTTAAATTTTATGGCGCGAATTTATAAAATTCCTTTGCTATTTACACTCAGTTTTATTCTTATTTTAGCAAACTTTATGAAAGCAACAGAATTAAATCAGTTAAAAGCCTTTTTGTCGGAACCAAGAAAGGTTGTTATTACCACTCACAAGGGACCCGACGGTGATGCTATGGGTTCTTCTTTAGCACTATATAATTACCTTCTTAAAAAAGGACATACGGTTCATGTTATTACTCCCAACGATTACCCTAGCTTTTTAAAATGGATGAAAGGCGATGAAGATGTTATAGAATATTGTTTTCACAAAGAAAAAGCTAAAAAAATTACTGAATCGGCAGAATTAATTTTCTGTTTGGACTTCAATACTCTAAGTAGAATTGACACCTATGCACCCATAGTAGAAAGTTCTAAAGCGTTAAAAGTATTGATTGACCACCATCAGCAACCCGATAATTTTGATTTTAATTTTTCAGATACATCAGCTTGTTCAACAGCTCAATTGATTTTTGAATTTTTAGAATTACTATGTGATACAGATGAAATAGATCAAGATATCGCTGAATGTTTATACGCAGGTATTATGACTGATACAGGTAACTTTAGATTCAATTCGGTGAGTTCTAAAACTCATCAAGTAGTTAGCTTTTTAATGGAAAAAGGCGCAAGAAACGATTGGGTTTACGATAAAATTCACGATAATAATTCAGTAAATAGACTGAAGTTATTGGGGTATTGCTTGAGTGAAAAAATGGAGGTAATGAGTGATTTAGGAGTTGCAATCATTACTATAACTCAAGAAGAATTACAACGGTTTAATTTTAAGAAAGGTGACACTGAGGGTGTCGTCAATTATGCCTTATCAATAGAAGGTGTTAATGTCGCTGCTTTTATGGTCGAACGTGATGGAATAATTAAGATATCTTTTCGTTCTAAAGGAGATATTTCTGTCAATCAATTAGCTAGAGATCACTTTAATGGAGGTGGACATATCAATGCAGCAGGAGGGGCTGCACATACTATGGAAGAAGCCATAACAATATTTAAAAGAATAATTCCTAATTATATTAATAACTAAATTAAAAACAATGAAAAACAAACTTTTTATCCTTGGTGTTGCAGTAACATTTGTTGCTTGTAACCAAACTTCTTACAACAATGTAGAATTAAATACACAAATGGATTCGGTGAGCTATAGCTTGGGAATTAGTGTGGCAAATAACTTAAAAAGTAGTGGTTTTGAAAGTATAGAAACTCAGGCTGTTGCTTCTGCTTTTTCTGACGTTTTTGAAGGCAATGAGGTCAAAATTAATGAAGAAGATGCTAATATGCTGATTCAAGATTATTTTGTTGAGTTGTCTCAAAAGAAAAGTCAAGAAGCTATTTCTGCTGGTCAAGCATTTTTAGATGAAAACGGTAAAAAAGAAGGCGTAACAACTACGGCCTCTGGATTACAGTTTGAAGTATTAACTAATGGTACAGGAGCAACTCCTGTTGAAACCGATCAGGTAACAGTACACTATCACGGAACTCTTGTAGATGGTACTGTTTTTGATAGTTCTGTAGAAAGAGGTCAGCCAGCTACTTTTCAAGTCAATGGTGTTATTCCAGGTTGGGTAGAGGCTTTACAATTGATGAATGTAGGTTCAAAGTATAAATTGTATATCCCATCCAATTTAGCCTATGGTGAAAGAGGTGCAGGAGGTTCAATAGGACCTAATGAAACGCTTATTTTTGAAGTAGAATTATTGTCAATAAATTAATGGCATTAATTAACGAAATAGAAAAACAAGGTAATTTTTTGTTTAAGTACAGAGGGCAATTTCCACTTGTCCTCTTTATTTTGGCTATACCTTTTATATATTTCACAGATTCCATCTGGTTGCACGAAGAAAATAATTTCACCTTAGCATCCATAGTACTTTCTAGTATAGGCTTTATCATAAGGGCTTATACTATTGGCACTACTCCAAGAGGTACTTCTGGTAGAAATACTAAAGAACAAGTGGCAGAAGTGCTTAATAGCACTGGCATATATTCTGTGGTACGTCACCCTTTATATTTAGGCAATTATTTTATGTGGATTGGTATCGTATTTTTTACTTTCAATTGGTATTTTGTAATTATAGTAAGTCTATTGTATTTTCTTTATTATGAACGTATTATGTTTGCTGAAGAACGTTTTTTAGAACGTAAATTTGGGCAAGATTATTTAGATTGGTCGAGTAATCTACCAGCATTTGTGCCTAAATTATCTCAATTTAAAAAAAGTTATATTACGTTTTCAATAATAAGTGTAATGAGACGAGAATATTCGGGGGTATTAGCTACAGTAATTGGTTTTGTATTTGTTGAATTAGTTAGAAATTTCTTTCAGGAAAAAGAGATTCTAATTCCAAAAACGGGTTGGTATATTTTAGCTATTACTGTTGTACTTAGTTTGATTCTTAGAACCCTAAAAAGAAGAACTTCATTTTTAGATGAGGAGGGTCGCTCTTAAATATAAAAAAAAGTAATTTGTGTAGTTGACAAAAATAGTATATTTGCCGACCCAACTATGGCGAGGTAGCTCAGTTGGTTAGAGCGTCGGATTCATAACCCGGAGGTCGAGAGTTCAAATCTCTCCCTCGCTACTCTACAAAAAAG
>CAXFLH010000007.1:0-29248 GCA_964003875.1 uncultured Flavobacteriales bacterium
CCTACTCGACCATTTATTTTTATTCTGTAAGGGCTTACACAAGTGAAAACAACTGTATCGCCAATAATATAGCGCCATAGTCCTGCATTAGTAGAAATGACCATAGCATAAGTTTTTTCTATTTCTACTTCCCAAAGTGGAATGGCTTTTTGTTTATCAATGTCTTCTATTGGAATAAATTCGTAAAAAATCCCATAGTCTAGCATAAGTAACATTTCATCGCTATTTTTTTGATCTTGTATGCCGAAAAATCCTTCTGATGCATTGTAGGTCTCTAAAAAATTGATACCTTTTGGTATCAACTTTTCAAATTGATTTTTATAGGGTGCGAAGCTTACTCCTCCATGCATATAAAGCTCAAGGTTTGGCCAAACTTGACTGATGTTTTCTACTTCTTTTACTTCTAAAATTTTTTGGAATAATACAAGCATCCATGAGGGTACTCCTGAAATTGTTCTGACATCTTCTTCAGCAGTAATTATTGCCATTTGTTGTATCTTTTTCTCAAAATCACTCATTAAACGAATATCCTTATTGGGGGTTTGGTGAATGTTTACCCAAAAAGGAAGATTGTCGACTATAATAGCTGACAAATCGCCATCTTTTTTATTGGTGCTAAGGGAGGGTTCGTGGCTGCCTCCCATTATAACACTCTTGCCGTTGAAGACTTGAGTTTCAGGATAATTGTAGCAGTACAGCGATAGCATATCTTTACCCCCTTTAAAATGACAATCTTTGAGGGATTCCTTGGTGACTGGAATGTATTTACTTCTATGACCACTTGTGCCTGAAGATTTAGCAAACCATTTGCTTTTTGTTGGCCATAATATGTTTTCTTCTCCTTTTCTTAATCTTTCAATAAAGGGTGATAAATCCTCATAATTTGACAAAGGGACTCTTTCTCTAAAAGTAGAGTAGGAGCTTATTTCATAAAAGTGATATTTCTTTCCAAATTCGGTGAATCGTGCTGTACTAATTAGGCTTTCTAACCAATCTTTTTGTACATCATGAGGGTATTTTACAAAGAGTTCTATTTGATGAATGCGTTTTCGCATTACCCACGACATTAGAGTATTCTTTATAGAAAATATCATATCTTGTACACAGGAAATATTCGAATTTAAAAATACTATTTTGAAATGAAAATAACAGGTTCTTTGTTAAAAATGAAATCGGAAATTTCACAACCTATCAAGTATTACTTGCCCATAGGTAGTGAAAGTGTTGAAATGAATTCACTGATAAATAAGCCCGTTAGATTTACTTTTGAAAATCAAATTTTTTGTACCAATTGTGGTTCTAAGACTTACAAATCATTTAATCAAGGTCTGTGCTATCCATGTTTTCAGTCATCTCCATTAGCATCAGAATGTATCATACACCCAGAAAAGTGTCAAGCACATTTGGGAATTGGTAGGGATATGGAATGGGAAAAGAAATACCATTTAACTCCTCAAATCGTATACCTTGCCTTAACAGCTAATGCCAAAGTAGGTATCACTAGAAAGCCTCAAATCCCAACACGTTGGATTGACCAAGGTGCTGTGCAAACTATCATATTGGCAGAAACGCCAAATCGTTATTTAGCAGGTGTTATTGAGGTAACATTAAAGGATTTTATCGCCGACAAAACGCATTGGCAAAAAATGTTAAAAAATGAAATCAATACAAGTGTTGACTTAATCACACTAAAAGAAGAAATGAAAAGTTTTTTACCTTCAGAATTAAAACAATATGTAGTAAATGATTCTCAATTAATAGATTTGAATTATCCTGTTCTTGAATATCCTAAAAAAGTAAAGAGTATGAGCTTTGATAAGCTAAGCGTAGTAGAAGGAACTTTGACAGGTATTAAAGGTCAATATTTAATGTTTGATTATTTAAACGTATTAAATATCAGAAAACATCAAGGCTATGTGGTAAGTATTGAGTATTAAATCTCAATTTCTTCACCAATTTGGAGCTTAAATCTCTTTCTTATCAAATTTATTACAAGGTAGAGAATTGGTGTGTCAATTAATGCCATTATCACTTTAAACAGAAATCCATTCAATAATAAGACCCAAAATTTATCCCAAGCAATACCACCAGCCAAACACAATAGCACTAATACTGTCGCAGTATCCACCAGTTGAGAACTAAAAGTAGATGCATTATTTCTTAGCCATAAGTGTTTACCGTTCGTTAGTTTTTTCCAAAAATGAAATACTCTAATGTCTATGAATTGAGCCAAGAGATAAGCTAACATAGATGCACCAACTGCTATGCCTGTCAGTCCAAAAACATTGGAAAAAGTTGCATCATTAATTGGCGACCATTCTGTCGCTTGTACGCTATTTGCAACCATGACTATACCAAGAACAAAAATACTAGCAAATAAGCCTGATAAAACTACAGAGTTAGCTTTCTTTCTGCCAAATATTTCAGAAATTATATCCGTCACTAAAAAGGTGATGGGGTAAGGGATGATACCTGCAGATATCTCAAAGGTATAAATACCAAATGGAGACCACGTAAAAAATTTTTGAAAAATTAGATTACAGCATACTAGGGCGGCAATAAAAAGACCGCTAAGTATAAGGAAAAGTGATTGTGCCTGAGATTTCAAATAAGAATGTTTGATTAGTGAATTTCAAATTGATGAGGCATACGCATTTGTATTTTATCCATATTCATCAATTCATTGACCTTTTGATAGTATGGATAGGTCTTGCCAAGTTCATTTTTGATAACGCTACTTCTTACTTGACCACCTAAATCTTCAATGATTTTTTCAAAAGGATTTTTTTCGATTGGTAATTTAGTGATTCTGTATGATTCTAGCTTAGCCATATCTGCAGCAATAGTAATAGCATCTTCCATGCCTCCTAAAACATCTACTAAACCTAAATCAATAGCATCTTTGCCTGTCCATACTCTACCTTGACCAATAGAGTCAACTTCTTCCTTAGTCATATTCCTTCCTTCAGCAACGTGTGTAATAAATTTATCATAAATCATCTCTACCTGATTTTGTATGATAGCTCGTTCGGATTCATTTAACGCACGTGTTGGTGAGGCTAAGTCTGCAAACTGATTGGTTTTTACTCTGTCTGTAGTAATGCCCAACTTATTTTTCATCATTTTTTCAAGATTCATTAAGACACCAAATACACCGATAGAGCCAGTAATAGTTGTAGGATTGGCAACAATAGTATCGGCCTTACATGCTATGTAATAGCCGCCAGAAGCTGCAATATCTCCCATAGATACAACAACAGGCTTTACTTCTTTAGCTAACTCCATTTCTCTGAGAATAGTTTCAGACGCCAAGGCACTACCGCCAGGGGAATTAACTCTTAGTACAATGGCTTTAATTTTTTTGTCTTTTCTAGCTTTACGAATAGCTTTAGAGGTTGTCTCAGAACCTATACTTTCGTTGTCACCCTCACCACTATTGATAGCACCTTGTGCAAAAATAACAGCTATCTTATCTTTAGAGAACTTTTTCTTTTTACTGATTGGTACATTAGCGTATTCTTTGAGTGATATTTTTTCAATTTTTGCATCACTTTCAATATTTAATTTTTTTCTCAATGAATCATCAACTTGATCTTGATATTGTAAGGCATCGGCTAATTTGTAGTAAACAGCATCTTCTGCAGACTGTACCAAGAAATTTTCTGCAATATTATTCAATTGTTCATCAGACAAATTTCTACCATCGGAAACCCCTAATTTTACATTTTCCCAAATTGAACTGATAAAGCGTTGAACTTGCTCTCTATTAGAATCGCTCATCTTGTCAAGTATAAATGGCTCGACTGCACTTTTGAATTTTCCGTGTCGTATAATTTGCGGTTCTACTTCCAATTTCTCCAAAGCTTCTTTGAAAAACAAACCCTCGTAGCTAATTCCTTTGAATTCTAAAAAGCCTTCTGGATGAATGTAAATTTTATCAGACACAGAAGAAATATAAATTGCTTTTTGAGAATATATTTCACTGTATGATAGAATAAATTTATCTGTAGAGTCTTTAAACTCTTGTAGCTTGTCACGAATTTCTTCTAATGTTGCCATGCTGGCGTTGACCATATCTATATTTAGATAAATCCCTTTTATGTTATCATCATGTTTAGCTTTGTCAATGGATTTTAAGACATCGTCTAAGCCTAAAGAAGACGATTCGTTATTCAAAGAGCTAAAGTCAAAATCAAATTCGGATGTTCTGTCAATTATTTTTTCAAAAAGGTTTATCTCTAAGAGGGTGTTTTCTTTGATTTTCTCAACTTCTTCCGTACTTGAAGATACACCAATGCCTATGAAAATTAAAACAATGATTAAAAAAGAGATTAGTGTAACTAAAACAGATTTTAGGACACTTTTGAGAAATCGTAGCATAGCTTTATTATTTTATTTTAAGTATAGCAAAATTACATTTTTTATTCAGAATACTCCGTTTAATTTAAAGCCTTTATCTATTTTCGTTTTATGAATATAGTGTATTTGCTTATAGGTAGTAACTTGGGTAATTCTAAAGAGTTATTTCAACAAGCTATTCAGATGTTGGAGTTGAGTGTTGGTGTTATCACTAGTTCATCATCTTTGTATGAATCGCCACCATGGGGTTTTCAGCATGAAAATAATTTCATTAATCAAGCCTTAAAAGTTTCTACTGAATTGTCGCCTTCTAAAACCCTAGATGCTTGTCTTTCGGTAGAACAAAAATTGGGAAGGATAAGAGCTAATACAGATAATTATGAAGCAAGAACTATTGATATAGATATTCTTTTGTTTAATACAGAATTAGTTAATGATACAAACCTAATTATTCCACATCTACATTTGCACAATAGACGATTTGCTTTATTGCCTTTGGCAGAAATTGCGCCTAATCAAATTCATCCAAAATTTGATAAAACCATTAGTCAATTGTTGTATTCTTGTAGTGACAATTCTGATGTAAGAAAATTATGAGTTATCAATTTATTACTATTGAGGGAAATATTGGTGTTGGTAAAACTACCTTTTCAAAGATGTTAGCTGAAGAACTTGATTACCGTATTGTGTTAGAAGAGTTTGCTGATAACCCTTTTCTTCCAAAATTTTATAATCAGCCTGAACGCTACGCTTTTTCTTTGGAACTTTTCTTTATGGCTGAACGTTACAGACAATTGGGTGATTTACGAGAGCAAGATTTATTTTCTAAAGGAATTGTATCGGATTATTTCTTTGTTAAATCTAAGTTGTTTGCCGAAAACAACCTTAGCGATGACGAGCTTTTGTTATTCAATAGATTATCAGATATAGCGTTGAATAATCTACCTAAGCCAGATTTAATCATATATTTGCATTCAAACGTAAAACGTTTGCAAGAAAATATCAAAAAAAGAGGGCGAAGTTATGAGCAAAACATCTCTGATGATTACCTTTCTGACATTCAAAATAAGTATTTCGATTTCTTCAAAAAGCACACCGAATTTCCAGTTTTAATTGTTGATGTTAGTGAGGTTGATTTCGTAAACCAGAGTAGTGTTTTTCTGCAACTAGTAAGTTTAACAACACAGACTTACGACAAAGGTATTCATCGAATTACTTTAGCATAAAAAAACCTGACAAGTAATTGTCAGGTTTTCATTAAATCCTATTTATATTTTTAATTCACTAATGCTTTAAAGTCGTCGTTATCTTTAAGCTTTTTAAATTCAAAATCTTTTGCCGCTTCGTTTTTATAGTTTACGTTCATTTGAATAGCTTTAGACAAATAATCAACACACTTTTGGTAATTTCCAATTCTAGCATTAACGATTGCATTTAGGTAATTCCCATCTGCTGTATTATCAGTTGTAGCAACAGGATTGCCATTCATCAACTTGGCTAATGTGGCATTAAAGCCATTACCTTTTAGCTTGGTAGTAGCTGAACTGTAATCTCCAGATTTGATAGCTAAAATACCTTTGTTAATGTTCGAAGCATTTGATGAACTATATAATGATGCTGCTTTATCATAATCCCCTTCTAAAGCTGCGATGATTCCTTTGTTTTCATTTACTTCAGGAGCATTTGTATTATATTTTGAGGCTTTGCCCAACATATCAATTGCTTTGTTGATATTCTTTTCCTTGATATAAATCCCCGCTAAATTATTATATGCTCTATAATCATTAGGGAATGACTTGCTAACGGTGTTGTAGATAGTCTTTTTAATTGAGTTGTCCTCAATTAAAGAAGCAGCGTAAAGCATTTCTTTAATATCAAGTTGTGAAGGATTTTCTATAGCTAAAGAAACAATATCTTCTTCTGTTTTCTTAGGCTCAAATACCCTCAAAGTAATTGTTGCTTTTCTTAGTTTGGGCAATACATCATCTTCAATAGCATCGTAAATTTCAGCCATATCTCTTATTGCTTCTTCTCTTTTTTGAGGGTCTTTTTGATTCCTCACGATGTTCAATACTTTACTTTTATCCTTCATATCAGAAGAATTAATCAGTTTGTTAAATCCGCCCCAGTCTTCGCCTTTAGAACTTTTTATGTATAATTCATTATTGTTAGCACCTTCGACCTTTAGTTTTTTCATTAATCGTTTTGCATAGTTAAAGGTGGATTCACTTCTGTTATCCGATACTTTATCATTTACATCTAAAGTACCTTCTGGTGAAGCATAGGAAGATATCTCAATATTTTTAGTTTCATATCCTAGTTTAGCAAACTCTTTCAAGCGTTTAATTTCGTCTGAGCTTTTTTGAGAGTATCTAACATTAGATTGATTAACTGTAAAATAAATTACTGCGGTTTCTTCTAGCACAGTTACCTTTTCATAAGTGTGATTGGAAATAGCAGGCTCTTCCATGTCTTTTACTCTAGTAGCTGTAGCCATTACCCCTTCAGCAACTTTAACAGCACCTAGGCTTTTACTTTTGTCATTCATTGTAGCAATAGCAGTGACGAATAAGTTATAATCAGCCATTTCCTCACTGTATTTTAAAGTGCTTTTATATGTAAATTGTCCTCCTGTTATGTAGCCAATAGTCTTACCATTGCTAGAGATTTTTTCTCCTTGAAGTTTTACAGGATCAAAAAATACTTTGGCTTCACTATCAGCAGATGACGCAAGCATAGCTCTGAAATCTGCTTCTGCTGTTTTTTGGAAATACTTTTCAGGAATTTTCACTTCAAGCTCAATATCAATATTGCCACCGTGAACCTCCACTTGGGTAGGAGTAACAGTGAAGTTAAGTGTGTTAAATTTTGAAACCATCGAATCTAGTCCACAAGAACTAGTTAATAATATAAGTGAAAATACAAGAGGTAAGCTGAAAAAGTGTCTATTTTTCATTTTGAAATATGATTAAAGATTAAATTATTATGTGCAAATATATATTTATTAGGCTAATATATATCTGTATATTTTAATTTTGAATATCAAATTGTTAACAATGTCAACGTAACAAAATTTAAGTTATTTTAATACTGTATTAAAAATCTTAAATCATAAAAAAATCAGTACCACTATTGTTGGCGATGTTATTATCTTCATTAGCCACTTTTTCACAAAGAAAAAAACAAATTATAACTCAATTTCATTATGTACAGACTTTTCATCTAATGTATTTCTTAGAGATTTATATTACGATTTTAACCTTCCTTATATGTTAACCTCAATGAGTTTCGATTTTCGGGTACTTAGAATGCTAAGAAAATGTACAATAACGTATATGGATTGCATTTAAAAATTAAATTGGTAAATTATCAGGACTTAGCAAAAAGTTTGGAAAATGTAAAGATTGTTTAACAGTTTTAAACGAGTCTATTGATACCTCATCAGAAAATGAAAATTTTCAGAAAGAACCTTATATGAATTAAGTCAATTAAATGATTGATTTATTATCAAAAAATAATAATTAGCCTATTTTTCGGCTTAAATCCCATAGCACTATCCCAACACTTACAGATACATTAAAAGAGTGTTTCGTTCCGTGTTGGGGTATTTCTACAACATCATCACTTTGTTGAATAATTTCATCGCTTACACCATTGACCTCGTTGCCAAAAACCAAAGCTATTTTTTGAGATTTTTTTATTGAATAGTTGTTTAGATTCGTGGCATTGTCGGCTTGTTCAATGCCAATTATAGTATATTCTTTTTCTTTTAGTTCTTTTATACAATCGGCACTGTCATTAAAGTATTCCCACTCTACAGACTCTGTTGCACCTAGAGCTGTTTTACGAATTTCGTTTTTTGGTGGTATTGGACAAATGCCACAAAGCATAATTTTTTCAATCAAAAAAGCATCAGAAGTCCTAAAAATAGAGCCCACGTTGTGAGCACTACGTACATTATCTAGTACAATTATGATAGGTACTTTTTTTTTGTTTTTAAATTCTTCTAAATTGAGTCTATTTAGCTCCTTATTTTTTAACTTACGCATCTTTTGATAATGAAAGTACAAAACTATACAAAATAGACTATTGGCAGCTAAAAAAAATACAACCCCGGATAAAGTGACACCACTCATGAAACAATACAACAGTATTAAGGCTAAATACCCTGATGCCATGTTGTTATTTAGAGTTGGAGATTTTTATGAAACTTTCGGAGAGGATGCTGTGCTGTCATCCAAAATTTTAGGTATTACACTTACTAAACGGTCTAATGGCTCATCTAACGATGCTTTGGCGGGTTTTCCACATCATGCTTTAGATACTTACTTGCCTAAGCTAGTGAGAGCGGGTCAGCGAGTAGCCATATGTGATCAGTTAGAAGACCCCAAAGCCACTAAGAAAATTGTAAAACGTGGTGTAACCGAATTAGTAACTCCGGGCCTTTCCTATAACGATAAAGTACTTGACCAAAAGGTTAATAATTTTTTAGCGTCTATTCATTTTGGTGCCAAGGATATTGGTCTATCTTTCCTAGATATTTCTACAGGTGAATTTTTAGTAGCTCAAGGACAAGACGAATACATTGGCAAGTTATTGCAAAGTTTTAATCCTTCTGAAATTGTTTTTCAAAAACAGTATCACAAGAAATTTTTAGATTTATTTGGTGATAAATTCTACACCATCACACTAGATGACTGGGTGTTTACATCGGAATTCTCACAAGAAAAGCTTTTATCTCATTTTGGTACAGTTTCACTCAAAGGTTTTGGTGTAGAAGTATTGACTGAAGGCACTGTTGCTGCGGGGGCAGTTTTACACTATTTATCCGAAACTCACCACCACCACATAAAGCACATTGCTAACCTTCAACGTATTGAAGAATCAAAGCATGTTTGGATGGATCGTTTTACTATTCGAAATCTAGAATTGTTTCATTCTTCGAATGAGGAAGCGACTACTTTAGTGGATATTTTAGACCATAGTATTACCCCTATGGGCTCTAGACTCTTGAAAAGATGGGTAGCTTTTCCATTAAAAGAAAAACAACTCATAGAAGACCGTTTGTCAGCTGTCGAATTTTTGATACAAGAAAGCTCTGAAAAGGAAGGTATTATCATTCATATCAAAGAGATAGGAGATTTAGAACGACTTATTTCTAAGGTAGCTACTGCTCGAATAAACCCAAGAGAAGTTGTTCAGCTAAAACGTGCTTTAGTAGCTATTGAACCAGTCAAAGAATTTTTAGAAAATTCCAATAATAAGGCACTTGTTCAACTTGCTGACCATATTAATTTGTGTGAGTTTATCAGAAACCGAATTGAAAATGAAATTGATGATAATGCACCCATCGCCATAAATAAAGGACAGGTTATTGCTGAAGGAGTGAATGCTGAACTTGATGACTTACGCTCCGTATCTAAAGATAGCCACTTATTACTTCAACAAATACTTGAAAGGGAAACGGAACGCACAGCTATACCTTCTCTAAAGATTGCTTTTAATAATGTCTTTGGTTATTATTTAGAAGTACGTAATACCCATAAAGATAAGGTACCAGAAGAGTGGATTAGAAAGCAAACACTAGTCAATGCTGAACGCTACATAACTCAGGAGTTAAAAGAATTGGAAGTTAAAATTTTAGGATCTGAAGAAAAAATATTAGCTCTTGAAACACAATTGTTCAATGATTTGGTGTTAAGTTTAATAGATTTCATTCCTGATGTACAAATTAATGCTCAGCGAGTAGCTCAATTAGACGTATTACATTCTTTTGCAGAGCTTTCTAAAAGGTACCGTTACTCTAAACCTCAAATTTCAGAAGACTATGGTCTAAGCATAAAAAATGGTAGACATCCTGTCATTGAACAGCAACTAGCCGTTGGAGAAGAATACATTGCTAATGATATATACTTGGATAGAGAACAGCAGCAGATTATCATGATTACTGGTCCTAATATGTCAGGTAAGTCCGCAATTTTAAGACAAACAGCATTAATAGTTTTACTTGCTCAAATAGGATGCTTTGTTCCAGCCGAAAGTGCTACTATAGGTCTAGTTGATAAAATTTTCACTAGGGTAGGAGCTTCGGATAATATTTCCCAAGGGGAATCTACTTTTATGGTAGAAATGAACGAAACAGCTAGTATCCTAAATAACGTTTCGGATAGGAGTTTAATTCTTCTTGATGAAATTGGCAGAGGAACGAGTACCTATGATGGTATTTCTATAGCTTGGGCCATAGCTGAGTTTTTACATCAACATAGCACACAAGCTAAAACACTTTTTGCGACACACTATCATGAATTGAACGAAATGACTAAATCATTTGAAAGGATTAGAAACTTTAATGTATCAGTCAAAGAAATAGGTAATCAGATATTATTTTTAAGGAAACTAGATGAAGGCGGTAGTGAACATAGTTTCGGTATTCATGTGGCAAAAATGGCAGGTATGCCTAAATCAGTAGTTGATAGAGCCAACGTCATAATGAAACGCTTAGAAAAAGCTCATGCTTCGCAAGAGATTAAGGCAAAAGACCTAATTGCTAAAGACGATGAAATGCAATTGAGCTTCTTCCAATTAGATGATCCTATTTTGGAGCGTATTAGAGATGAAATTCAAGATTTAGATATCAATTCGTTAACGCCTGTTGAGGCATTGATGAAATTGAATGAGATAAAAAAGATGACAGGTAAATAAAAAACAAAAGAGGGTTTGTGTAATCTGAAAAATGTATTACATTTGCCCTCCACTTGCGAGTGTAGCTCAGGGGTAGAGCATCACCTTGCCAAGGTGAGGGTCGTGGGTTCAAATCCCATCACTCGCTCAACATCCTCTTTTTTAAAGAGGATTTTTATTGAATTAAGTCCAAGCCCAGGTGGTGGAATTGGTAGACACGTTGGACTTAAAATCCAATGGACAGTAATGTCCGTGCGGGTTCAAGTCCCGCCCTGGGTACAAGCCCTCGATTAATCGAGGGCTTTTTTGTTTTAAGTATTCGAATATGATTTAAAGCTATACAAAAAAAGAGTTTTAAATTATTGCGGAGGTTAAAAGACCACGACAAAAGTAAAAACTCTAAAACCTTAAAATGACTTAAATAGCATCATTTATAGCATTAATAATCATTTTGTTAGCACCTTTTTTTTCTGAAATAAAGGCTAAAACGTCATTTTTATTGAAGCTATGTTCAATAAGTTGTTTTATAGCTGTTTCTAACTCATATTCGTTCTTGATACTTTGAGCAATACCTGCGTTAATCGCTTCTTTCGCTTCTTCGTGTTTATGGAATTTAGGGCCAAAAAACACATACGAGCCAAAGGCTATTGCCTCGAGAATATTGTGTAATCCTTTACCAAAAGCACCTCCAATGTAACTAAGGTTGGCGTATTGATATAATTGTGATAAAATTCCAATACTATCTATTATTAATATAGAATGATTTTTGACGTTATCTTTATTAGCTTGACTGTAGAGTAAACCATATTTTTTTAAATCATCGCAAAGTTCTGTTTCATGAGGAGCTATAATGAATTTCACATGAGGCATTCTATTACTGATATTTATCAGCATTTTACTATCAATTTTATAGGTGCTTCCAGCTACTATAAGTGGATGAGAATCTTTAAATGAGTTGATATAAGGAATTTCTTTTGAATGAATGCTATCTTCAAATACTTTGTCGTATCTGCTATCTCCGCTGACTGTAACTTGATAAATACCTTTCTTATTAAGTAGAGTTTTGGATTCTTCATCTTGAACAAAAAAATGACTAAGGTTTTTTAGTATGCTAAGGTGCCATTTTCCATAAAATTTAAATAGGTAGTCTTGGGGCTTAAAAATAGCTGAAACAACATATGTTGGAATTGAGTTATGATGCAGTTTTTTGAAAAAGTTAGGCCACAATTCTGATTTTATAAAAATGGCAATTTTAGGTTTTATTCTTTCTAAAAAGCTGTGAGCATTAGCTGGAGTATCTAAAGGCAAATAAGCTTTGTAATCTACATGTTCATTTTTTCCAGCATTTAAATAGCCAGAAGGAGAGAAAAATGTAAGTAAAATTTTATGTTCTGTATGCCTTTTTTTTAGAGCCTCAATAAGAGGTTTGGCTTGCATATATTCACCTAATGAAGCGCAATGGAACCAAAAAACTTTTTCTATTGTGCCGTCTGGTAAACAATCCTCTAAATTTTTTCTTCCATTCAGCCATTGCCTAGCTTTTAATGAAAAGGGACTAGCTAGATAAATGGCTACCCCATAAAGTCGAATGATTATTTGATAAATTAAATTCATCTATTAAAAATAATAGAACTCTTTTGTTGAACGCTTACTGATGGGTACTATCCATCCAAATTTAAAGCCCAAGAAAGAATCGTTTCGTATTTCGTCTATTGAACCGCCAACAATGTGATTGTAGCTTCTCTGATTGTACGAAAAGGCTCTCATCAATTCCATACCAGTATAAAAATGTATGCCACTTTTTTTACTGATACTTAAATAGCCTATAAATGCTGATGTACTCAATCCACTTGCCAATTGATCGTACATTTTTTTATGTTCAGTATCCAATTGAGGAACGGTAGAGTTTTTGACATCAATGCGTATTTTATGTTGGTGAAATCCGATACTTCCATAAGCTAATAGTCCAGAATTTTCGTGCATGATTGGGTATAGATACCCTAGTTTTAAGTTGGTGTTAAAACCTCTTTCGTTGAGAAGTATTTCTGCTATTTGACCGTTCTCGTCAATGATGTTATAATTGTCATCCATCAGATGATCAAGAATAGTTGTGTCCTTGACTTGGCTACCAAACAAAAAAGAACCACTTAGTGATAAATAGATATTATTGTCATTTATTAAAGAAAGATCTAAACCTAAATTAGAGTTTACACCAAAGTCAGTTTTCATATCTGCTAAAGGAAACTGTAGTTCATAGAAAGGAGAAATAAAAACTACCTTTTCTTTAGTATCTTCACTTTGAGCATATATCTGTAAAGTGGTAAACAGTATTAGTAAAACTGATGAAAACTTCATTTAAATAATTTTATGCTAAGTTAAATATTATCAACGCAATTACTAACGCAGATTTGATAGATTTATTGATTACATTTGTTAAGATAAATTTTGTGTGATGAAAACGATTCTAATAACAGGTGGTGCAGGATTTATTGGCTCTCATGTGGTGAGGTTATTTGTAAATAAATACCCTGATACACAGATTGTCAATTTAGATAAACTGACTTATGCTGGAAATCTAGAAAACCTTAAAGATATTCAAGACAAGCCTAATTATAAATTTGAAAAAGGTGATATTGTTGACGCTAATTACATCAACAACTTATTTGCTAAATACCAGTTTGATGGTGTTATACACCTAGCAGCTGAGTCTCATGTAGATCGCTCCATTTCTAATCCCTTAGAGTTTATTCAAACTAATGTCATAGGGACTTTTAACCTCTTGCATACTGCCAAGAATTCATGGATTGATAATTTCAATGGTAAATTATTTTATCATGTATCAACAGATGAAGTTTATGGTTCTTTAGGCTCTGAAGGTTTTTTCTTAGAAACAACGCCATATGACCCGCAGTCTCCTTATTCTTCATCGAAAGCTAGTTCTGATCACTTTGTTAGGGCGTACGGTAACACCTATGGTCTTCCATTTATGATTTCTAATTGTTCCAATAATTACGGTGAAAATCAATTTCCTGAAAAGCTGATTCCATTATTTATCAATAACATAAGAAAAAATAAATCTTTACCTGTATATGGAGATGGCTTATTTACTAGGGATTGGTTATATGTAGTCGATCATGCTAAAGCTATTGATACCGTCTTCCATAAAGGTAAAATAGGTGATACATATAATATCGGTGGATTCAATGAGTGGACTAATATTGATTTGATAAAACTACTTTGTAGTATTATGGATGAGAAATTAGGAAGACAGCAAGGCAGTTCCGCACAGCTAATTACTTTTGTTAAAGATAGGCCAGGACATGATAAGCGTTATGCTATTGATGCGACTAAAATCAAATCTGAATTAGGATGGGAGCCTTCATTACAATTTGCTGAAGGGCTGGAAAAAACAATAGACTGGTATCTTAATAATCAAGATTGGTTAGATAATGTTACTTCTGGTGAATACCAAAACTACTATCAAAACCAGTACCAATAAATGTTTTCATTTTTTAAAAGAAAAGACAAAAATCTTGAACCTGTAAATTTTGATTCATTGGTTTGCGATATGCATTCACACTTGATTGCAGCTGTTGATGATGGATCTCCTGATTTAGAAACTTCGGTTCATATTATTAAGAATTTACAGTCTTTAGGTTTTAAGAAAGTTATCACGACTCCTCATGTCATGCACGATTTTTATAGAAATACACCTGAAATTATTTTGGGTGGATTGAAAGATTTGCAAGAGGAGTTAAAAAAACAATCTGTTGATGTTGAGGTCTCGGCAGCAGCAGAGTACTACATCGATTATGATTTTGAGGCCAAAGTCGATTCTGGCGAGAAATTTTTAACAATGGGAAATAATCAGATGTTGATAGAAACATCTTTTATTTCTGCGCCTCCCAATTTTGGAGATACTATTTTTAAATTACAACTCGCTGGTTACAAGCTTATTTTGGCACATCCAGAACGCTATGGTTTTATGACTTTTGAAGATTTACAAACCTACAAAACACGTTCTTTAAGTCTTCAATTGAATTTACTTTCTCTATTAGGGTATTATGGTCCACTAGCTAAAGCAATGGCTGAAAAACTAATCGAAAACAATATGGTGGATTATGTAGGCACAGATTGTCATAACCTTCATCAATCCTCTTTATATTCCAAATGCTTCACCAATAAGCATTGGCACAAGTTAGTAAACAGTGGTACTCTAAAAAATCAAATATTATAATATTTGAGCGCTTTCGGTCTCTAAAGCTCTATCCATCTTTTTGAATAAACCTTGCAATACTTTTCCCGGTCCAACTTCAGTTACAGAAGTTAATCCATCTTCTTGCATTTGTTGCATGGTCTGAGTCCATTTAACAGAAGCCGTCAATTGTTTTATCAAATTGCTTTTTATTTCTTCATGATTAGTCTCTGCTTTAGCAGTAACATTTTGATAAATTGGGCAGTCACCTTCTTTGAATGGTGTGCTTTCAATAGCTGCTGCTAATTCAATTTGGGCGGGTTCCATAAGTGGAGAATGGAAAGCACCTCCAACAGGCAGTTGTAATGCTCTTCTTGCACCAGCATCCGTTAATTTTTGACAAGCCTCTGCAATGGCTTCGTTAGAACCAGAAATTACCAATTGACCAGGACAGTTATAATTAGCAGGAACCACCACTCCATTTATACTTTCACATACCTCTTCTACGATTTTATCTTCAAGTCCTAAAATTGCCGCCATAGTCGATGGGTTTTGCTCACAAGCTTTTTGCATGGCCAAGGCACGATTATAGACTAATTTTAATCCATCTTCAAAAGTCATGTAGTTGGCAGCAACAAGAGCAGAGAATTCGCCTAAAGAATGTCCAGCAACCATATCGGCTTTGAATTGACTTCCTAATACTTTGGCAAGTATAACGGAGTGTAAAAAGATAGCAGGTTGGGTAACTTTTGTTTGGGTAAGTTCTTCTTTTTCTCCTTCAAACATAATGCGAGTAATGTCAAATCCTAAACTATCATTAGCTTGTTTAAAAAGACTTTTTGCTAGTTCAGAGTTATCAAATAAATCCTTACCCATTCCAGTAAATTGTGCCCCTTGTCCAGGGAAAACATATGCTTTCATAATCGTATTTTAATGTATTAAATTCATAAACTCTGATCTTGTCTTTTCGCTTTCCAGAAAAGCACCAGAAAATGCCGATGTAGTAGTGAGTGAGCTTTGTTTTTCAACCCCTCTCATTTGCATACATAAATGGCGTGCTTCCATTACCACAGCTACCCCTTTAGGTTTCAAGGTGTCTTGAATGCAATCTCTTATTTCATTGGTCAATCGTTCTTGTACTTGTAGTCTTCTTGAGAAGGCATCAACGACTCTTGGCAATTTACTTAGACCTACAATATTCCCGTCAGGAATATAAGCTATGTGAGCTTTCCCAAAAAAAGGAAGGAGGTGGTGTTCGCACAAGGAGTAAAATTCAATTTCTTTAACAAGAACCATTTGGCTGTAATCCTCTGAAAACATAGCAGATTGTAATATTTCTGTTGCATTCATTTCGTATCCCTGAGTAAGAAATTGCATAGCTTTAGCTACTCTCTCAGGGGTTTTTATCAAGCCTTCTCTTGAAGGGTCTTCTCCTAACAATTTCAACACTTTAGAATAATGTTTTTTTAGCGATTCTATATTTTTGCTATAGTATTTTTCTTCTTTTTTGTATGCTCCCATTTCTTATTTTCCAAAATATTCAACGAAGTTATTTTCTGTTTCTTGAACCTTAATACAATGTAATGTAGCTCCTAACTGCATAATGTTTGCTTCTAATTCTTCCCAAATAGCTATAGCTAGAACCTCAGTAGATGCCATTTTATCTTTCATAAAATCGACATCGAGATTAAGATTCTTGTGGTCTAATTTATCAATTACTTTTTCTTGTATAATTTTCGCTAAATCTTTTAAATTAACTACAAAACCAGTGTCTGCATTGACTTCTCCTTTGACCGTAACGAATAATTCGAAATTATGGCCGTGCCAATTTTTGTTGGCGCATTTTCCAAAAACTTCAATGTTTTTCTGCTCATTCCAATTGTAGTTCCAGAGCATGTGAGCGGCGTTAAATCGTTCTCTTCGAGTAATGTAAATCATATTTTCCTTTTGAGCTCGGCAAATATACGACCTTTTACAGAAAGGAATTGGTATCTTTGCACTATGAATGTATTAGTTGTTACGGCTACAAAAGAAGAGCTTAGCATAGCTTTAGATAATCATCTTATCAGTGGTGTTGGTATGGTTTCTACTGCTATTGCGGTAAGCAATGCTCTTAAATCTAAGCACTATGATTTGGTAATCAATGCAGGTGTAGCAGGTTCATTTAATAGGTCTCTAGAACTAGGAGATGTTGTTGAAGTCAATGAAGACTATTTATCGGAGTTAGGAGCTCAAGATGGCAATCGATTTTTATCACCAGAGGAAATGAATCTAGAGATAAAAAATCGAGTGCAAATGCCCAAAAGAACACAGTTAAAATCGGTGCGAGGCATTACTGTAAATACGGTGCATGGCGATGAGTTGTCCATTATGAAAATTGTGCATAGACTCAATCCACAAGTGGAAAGTATGGAAGGGGCTGCTTGTATGCTAGCCTGCCAAGAAGCTAATGTGCCTTGTGTTCAAATTCGTTCTATTTCTAATTTTGTAGAGAAAAGAAATAAGTCTAAATGGGATATGACTAAGGCCATAACTAACTTGAATAAAGAGCTGCTAAAATTTATTTCTACATTATGAAATTGACACTTGCATACTCTCCTTGTCCTAATGATACTTTTATCTTTGATGCAATGGTTCATCACAAGGTGGATACTGAAGGTTTAGAATTTGAAGTTCAGTTACACGATGTTGAAGCTTTGAATGTGATGGCTTTTGATAATAATGTAGATGTCACTAAATTATCTTATAACGCTTTTTTACATCATTATAAAAAGTACTCCCTACTCAGCTCAGGTTCTGCTTTGGGTGAAAAATGTGGTCCTCTACTGATTGCTAAACAAGATAAGATTAAGTCATTTAATACTCAATCCTTAGTGGCTATTCCTGGTAAATATACTACGGCCAATAGTTTATTTTTATTAGCATTTCCAAACAATATAAATACAAAAGAAATGTTGTTTTCAGAAATAGAAGATGCTGTATTGAAAGGTGAGGTTGATGCTGGTGTTATTATTCATGAAAATCGATTTACCTATCAAGAAAAGGGCTTAGAAAAGCTGATGGACTTAGGAGAATATTGGGAAGAACAAACACAATTACCTATACCTTTGGGTGGCATCGTAGTTTCAAAGAATTTAAATAGTTCGGTACAGAAAAAGATACAAAGGGTGTTAAGACGTTCGATAGAGTTCGCCTTTAAGTTTCCAAAAGCATCGTACGACTATGTTAAACAACACGCTCAAGAGATGGATATTGATGTGATGAATAGTCATATTCAATTGTATGTCAATGAGTATTCGCTAGACTTAGGAGAAAAGGGTAGGGAGGCTGTATGCTATTTATTCGACAGAAAGGGAATTTCTAAAAATGATTTAGTGATTATCTAGAGTCCTTCTTTTAGTTCTACTAAAAAACTTCTTATTTCCTTTAATCTTGATATAATTTCAAAATTATTGATAGTATCTTCTTTATTTTCTTTGAGTTTGTTTTTAGCCCCTTCTAAGGTAAATCCTCTTTCTTTGACTAGATGAAATATCAGCTTCAGATTTTCAAAATCTGCTGCAGTAAACATTCTATTTCCTTTTTTATTTTTTTTAGGTTGAAGGATATCAAATTCCTTTTCCCAAAATCTAACTAGAGAAACGTTGACATTAAGTGTTTTCGCCACTTCACCAATGGAGTAATACAATTTTTCAATTGGTTTTTCTTTGTAAGGCATTAGTCGAAAGATTGGTTTTCTTGAGAAGAAAGCTCTAACATTCGATCAAATTCTTCCGGTGATAAGTCGTTGTGGAAGTAATAAGCAGGGTTAATTTTCTTACCGTCTTTATGTACCTCATAGTGAAGGTGAGGAGCAGTAGATTTACCAGTACTACCAACATAGCCTATAATATCACCTCTTTTTACTTTTTGCCCTTTTCTGACTGTATATTTTGTCATGTGAGCATATAAAGATTCGTAACCAAAGCCGTGGTTGATAACCACATGATTACCAAATCCTCTTTTACTTTTCTTAACCTTAGAAACCGTACCATTTCCTGTGGCGTAAATGGGGGTACCTTTGGGTGCTGAAAAATCTACACCATAGTGAAATTTAAGTTTCTTATAATAGGGGTCTATTCTCCTTCCGTAACCAGAAGCTATTCGTTTTAACTCTTTGTTCTTTACGGGTTGAATAGCCGGTATAGAAGCCATCATTTCCGACTTTTTTAAAGCCATATCTATGACTTCATCAAAGGATTTAGATTGTATATAAAGTTGCTTAGATATTTGATCAATTTTCTTAGATGTGGATATTAATAAGTCGGAATTGTCAAAGCCTTCTAAATCTTTGTAGCGGTTAACACCACCAATACCAGCTTTACGTATGGAGTTAGGTATGGGGTCTGCTTCGAAAATAACACGATAAATATTATCGTCACGGTCTTTAATGTTTTCTAGTACTGCTGAAAGCTGTACCAAATCTTTATCCATTAATTCATATTCTAGAGCTAATTTATCTAACTCCCTTTTCAGCATCTTTTCTTTAGGGCTGTCAAAGAAATTAAAAGCAGCAATAACCATAAGTAGTCCAAAAAAGCTGCTAGCAGATAGAAAAACGAGGATATTTTTAAGTCTTGTTTTCCAAGTTTTTTCTATTCTCTTGAATGAAAGTGTTTTTTTGTCGTAAAAATACTTTGCCTTTTTCATAAGGTATTTTGGCTAAATTTGCCACAAAAGTAATTAATTCGCAGATAATATACGATTACTCGCTGGTTATTGTTAACAAGAGGGTGTGAATTTGAAATAGAGAAATAATGAAATCGATAGCTATTCGTCAACAATTTTTAGACTTTTTTGAAAGTAAAAATCACCATACTGTATCATCAGCTCCTATGGTAGTTAAAGATGATCCTACTCTTATGTTTACCAATGCTGGTATGAATCAATTTAAGGATTATTTTTTGGGTAATACTAACCCAAAAAATCTGAGAGTTTGTGATACTCAAAAATGTTTGAGAGTTTCTGGAAAGCATAACGATTTAGAAGAAGTCGGTTACGATACCTATCACCATACTATGTTTGAAATGCTTGGTAATTGGTCTTTTGGCGATTACTTTAAAAAAGATGCTATCGAATGGGCATGGGAATTGTTAACTGAAGTGTATCAGATTGATAAGGACAGACTTTATGTTTCTGTTTTTGAAGGAAGTAAGGAAGACAATCTTCAAAAAGATAATGAAGCTTTTGATATTTGGTCAACCTTACTAGACAGTAGTCGTATCATTGACGGCAACAAAAAAGATAATTTTTGGGAGATGGGTGATGTAGGCCCTTGTGGCCCTTGCTCAGAGATACACATAGATATCCGTTCTGATGAAGAACGTAGTAAAGTAGATGGTAAAACCTTAGTTAACGCTGATCACCCTCAAGTCATTGAGGTTTGGAATTTGGTATTTATGCAATACAACCGCAAATCCGATGGCAGTTTAGAAAAATTACCTCAAACGCATGTCGATACGGGTATGGGTTTCGAGCGTTTGTGTATGGTTTTACAAGGTGTACAATCCAATTACGATACTGACATTTTTCAACCTTTAATCCAAAAGATAGCATCGCTTTCAAATAAAATATATGGCAGAGATGAAAAAGATGACATTGCTATGCGTGTTATTGCTGATCATCTAAGAGCGGTATCTTTTTCTATTGCCGATGGTCAATTGCCATCAAATACTGGTGCTGGTTACGTTATTAGAAGAATCTTAAGACGTGCTGTACGTTATGCTTTTACCTTTTTGGATGCTAAAGAACCATTCATGTATCAACTGGTTGAGGTTCTTGTTCAAAATATGGGTAGTCAGTTTGAGGAACTCAACTCTCAATTTGAGCTTATTCAAAAAGTCATTCAAGAAGAGGAAAATTCCTTTCTTAAAACATTAGACGTGGGAATTGCTAGATTTGAAAGTCTTCAAGTCAATAACGATATTCTTTCTGGAAAAGATGCTTTTGAGTTATACGATACTTACGGATTTCCAATTGATCTTACCCAGTTACTAGCTCAAGAAAAAGGTTTTCAGGTCAACATTGATGAGTTCAATTCATTTTTAGAAGAACAGAAAAATCGTTCACGTCAAGCTTCATCTTTAGAAACTGAAGATTGGGTGGTAATATACGAGGACGAAGTTGAGGAGTTTGTTGGTTACGACCTAACAGAATCTATTGTTAAGATAGTAAGACACAGAAAGGTTAAGCAGAAAGGCGATGAATTTTACCAATTGGTTTTTAATTTAACACCGTTTTATCCAGAGGGAGGTGGTCAAGTTGGTGATACAGGTACTCTTTCTAGTGACAATGAGACAATTGAGATTTTAGATACTAAAAAAGAAAACAACTTAATCGTTCATTTCTGTACTGAATTACCAAAGAATACTTCTGCAAAATTTGTCGCTAAAGTGGATATTGATAAAAGAAATAGAACAGCCAATAACCATACTGCCACACATCTTTTACATGAAACGCTTAGAGAAGTTTTAGGAGAACATGTTAGTCAAAAAGGTTCTTTAGTTAATGCTGAATATTTGCGTTTTGATTTTTCGCATTTCTCCAAAGTTAAATCCAAGGAATTAAAGCTTATTGAAGATAAGGTCAATCAAAAAATACGTCAGAATTTATTACTTGAAGAACACCGTAATTTACCCATTGAAAAAGCTCAAGAAATGGGTGCTATGGCATTATTTGGTGAAAAGTATGGCGATGTAGTACGTGTAATAAAGTTTGGTACATCGGCAGAATTATGTGGAGGTATTCACGTTCCATCTACTAGTCAAATAGGTTTGTTCAAAATAGTTTCTGAAAGTGCTGTAGCCTCCGGAATAAGAAGGGTAGAGGCAATTTCTGCTGAACAAGCCACGTCGTTCTATGAGGATAGGCTAAGTATGATAAATGAGCTAGGAGCTATGCTCAAAACACAGGACGTGATGAAGTCTGTTCGTCAGTTGATGGAAGAAAATCAACAGCTAAATAAAAAGATTGCACAACTGAATACTGCTAAAGCTGGAGATTTAAAAACTGATTTATTAAAAGAAGCTAAAGAGATTAATGGAGTAGATTTTATTGCCAAATCGGTAGAGCTTGATGCTAAGGCCATTAAAAACTTAGCTTTTGAGCTAACTAAGTCTAATGACAATCTTCTTTTAGTATTAGCTTCACAAAATGATGGTAAAGTAACACTCACTATTGCACTGTCCGAAAAGTTATCTCAAGCTAAAGGCTTGCATGCAGGTAAAATGGTAAGAGATTTAGCTCAAGAAATTAAAGGTGGTGGGGGTGGTCAAGCATTTTTTGCTACAGCAGGAGGTAAAGATGCTTCAGGAATTCCTACTGTCTTGCAAAAAGCTGAAGATTATCTTTAAAATTAGTAGTGCATAGCACCTTCTTTTAGGGCATATTTTGAGCGTATCATTTCTTTAATGTCAAATTCCCTCAACACAAAATTGATGAATATAACTGATAGAACTATCATATCAGCTCGCATTGTAACGATACCTTTGGTGTTTAATCTTTCAGAAAGCGTACTTTGAATTAGAAAATCTTGCGCCCATTTATAGTGTTCCGAATGGATGTCACAAGATGGTTTTTTATTTTTCAATTCTAGATTATTGAATTTAAATCCAATCATTTCTACTAAGGTGTCAAATGAACCCGATGAGCCAATCAACGTTTTACAAGGAAAAGTTTGGATATTCTCAATCAAATCTTTTAGCTCACTTTTCAAGTGATATTCAATCGTTTGTATTTCTTCTTGAGTAATAGGGTCTTTGGGTTTGAATAATTCTTTAAGCCTTGAAACCCCTAATTGATAACTTTTTTTCCATTGAACACCCTCTACATTGGCAATTATAAATTCAGTACTACCACCACCAATATCCATTATGAGCTTATAATCTAAGTCAAATGGAATTGCTTTTCTGACCCCTTGATAAATCAGTTCTGCTTCTTTATCCCCATCAATAACTTCTATTTTTAAAGCCAGTTTTTCAAATACTTCACTGACAAAATCACTACCATTTTTGGTGGAGCGTATAGCAGATGTTGCAAATGCTCTTACCTTATCCACATCATATTTTTTTATGGTATTTAGGTGATCTTCTAAGGCTTTAATTCCTCTCTGGTATGGGGCTTGCGCAATGATACCTCTATCTATACCTCCTTCTCCTAATTTAACGGCAATTTTATTTTTAAAAATAGTATTTTGACTTTCATCTTTTTTATCACAAATCAGTAAATTAAATGTGTTTGTTCCTAAGTCAATGATAGCAATTCGCATACTTTAATCTTTATATTTTAACCATTTCCACAACTCTTTGTAGCTAATTTTTTTGCCGTACATAAGAATACCGACTCTATAAATTTTTGCTGCCACCCAAGTGGTGAGTAAGAATCCACCTATCAATAAACTTATTGAAAGTAATAACTCGTGCAGTGGTACTCCAAAGGGAATTCTTGCCATCATGATAATAGGCGATGTAAATGGAAGCATGGATAGCCAATATGCTAAGCCTCCATGAGGATTGTCAATTACTACTTGTACTAGGACAAAGGATACAATAAGTGGTATAGTGATAGGCACAATAAACTGTTGGCTATCTGTCTCTTGATCTGATGCCGAGCCAATAGCAGCGAACAAGGAACCGTATAACAAGTATCCTCCAAGAAAATAGATAAGGAAAACAAAGATTAAAGATTTTATTGGTAATGCCATTAAAGATGAGCCGATTTCAGAGGATAAAACTGCTTCGTTGACATTTAAGTTCGTCACATCTATGTCTGTAGAAATGAAACCGTTAGCTATTAAAAGAAAAACAAAGCCTAGTATTATCCACATAGCAAATTGACTCAAGCCGACGAGGGCAACACTTATAATTTTGCCTAACATCAGTTCAAATGGTTTTACCGATGATATTATAATTTCAATAATTCTATTGGTTTTTTCTTCAATCACACTTCGCATGACCATAGTGCCGTACATAAAGATGAATATGTATATTAAAAATCCACCTACTAGACCAATTCCAAAGCTAGCTTCGGAATTACTTTTTGTATTTTCTCCTTGTTCATCAACAACATAAGTTTTGATTGTTGACTTACTTTGAGATTTTTTTATTTTATCAGGATTTATGCCACTCTGTAAGAGGTAAATATTCGTTAATTTTTTGTCGATTTGATTTTCTACATTCTGTTTGATGGACAAACTCATCTGATTAGCAGAATAAACTTCTATGTTACTTTCTATCTGCTGTATTGAATCAATTTCTGGAATGTGTAACAGAAAGTCATAGGTTTCAATTAATGTGGTTTTATGTTGTTCTAAGTTCAATTCATTGAGATAGGTATACTCTAGATTGTGACTTGAAGTCAAATGAAATTCATTGAACTTATTATTATCAATAATTGCTATTGTAGTCTTATCTTCACTATTTGAAGCTAGTAGCATAGGAACAACAAATACTCCAATCATAAATAAAGGAGTTAAAAGAGTCATAATTATAAAACTCTTCTTTCTAACTCTAGACAGGTATTCTCTTTTTATAATTAGAAATAGTTTATTCATTATTTACAGATAGTATGAACACATCATTTATAGTAGGGAGTTTTTCATTAAAGCTAGTGACATTAACCTGCTCAACGAGTTGTTTGATTAATGTGTGGTTTTTTTCTTTATTCTTAGCCTTAAATATTCCGTGCCCTGACTCTATCACTAGTGTATCAAAGTGTTGAATTTCATTTTGGATGGTGCCTTCAAATTGAACCTCGAAGATATGTTCTTTAAAGTTGTTTTTTATTTCATTGACACTTCCTTTAAGAATACATTGTCCCGAGTTGATTAGGGCAATATCGTCACATAGTTCTTCTACCGATTCCATTCGATGGGTCGATAAAATTATGGTACTTCCACTTTCTTTTAGTGCAATAATTTCATTTTTAATAATTTCGCTATTAATAGGGTCAAAACCTGTAAAAGGTTCATCTAAAATGATAAGTTTTGGCTGGTGTAATACGGTACTAACAAATTGTACTTTTTGAGCCATACCCTTGGAAAGTTCTTCTACTTTCTTATTTAGCCAATCCAACATATCTAATTTTTTGAACCACTGATGGATTTTTTGTTTAGCCTCGTTTTTAGATAGACCTTTTAGCTGAGCTAAGTATAGACACTGTTCGCCTACTTTCATACTCTTATACAAGCCTCTTTCCTCAGGCAAATAGCCAATGTTTTGGATATGTTCTCTTTTAAAACGTTCACCACAAAAAAGAATTTCTCCCTTGTCTGGGGCTGTAATTTGATTGATAATTCTAATTAGTGTGGTCTTACCAGCACCATTAGGCCCCAGTAGACCGAAAATTCTTCCTTCATTAACATTTAAGGAAATGGAGTCCAGAGCTTTTTTATTTTCGTACTCTTTTATTACATGCTTGATTTCTAGTATATTCATTCTTCAAGTAAACTAATGGAGTAGGGTTCTACTTCTACCATTCCTTTTAATTTTTGTTTGTTGACCTTGACTATTTTGTTGGTAGGCTTTCCATAGTATTGAGTCATTTCACAATGACCTATTATTGTACTCAAATCTGTAGAAATACGTTCTTCAGATAAATTGACAATGAGAAGTTTAGCTTTTCCTTTTTCATAACTGATATAGGCGTGAATTGGTGTAAAAGCAATGTTTTTTTCCTCTCTTAAATTATTGGGATTTTCTTTGCTTTTTGCTTTATAGTTGAGGTTCCATTTTTTAGTATTTATATTTATTTGATAAAGTTGCTCAGCATTATGGGTTAGTTTATTCCACATAGCTGTTACTATACCACTAGTCGTTGGTTGTAGGTAGGTGCTATCTTTAGTCATCAATTTAAGAGCTGAAAATACAGGAAAGCTTTCTGCCCCTATACTATGAAAATGAAACATTTCTGCCTTTGTTTTTCTTAACAGTTGATTGATTTGACTTGAAACTAGTAGCCCGTGTGCCCAGGTGTTATTTATAGTATAAGGTTTTTGTTCAATCATATTGAATTCAGTAACCCAGGTGGTGAAAGGTTGTGTGGTATTCCATCTCCAGTTTTTAAGCTTAAAATCTATGTCCAACATCGGGTATGCTACAAGTTGTCTGTATCCCTCAGTCGTATTGAAATCGTATTCAGGATGCTTAAAATGACTGTAGTAATGTAGAATAAAGTGTAGTTGTGATTCTTTGTCTTTAAATTTATTCTGTAAGGCTAAGGATAGCTTTTTATTCCATTCTCTTGTTCTTCTATTTTTATCACCACCTACAACACCGATATGCACATCAGGAAATTCTTGCCATATAGCTTCTGACCATTTTAGACAAGTATCTATGTAGTTATCGACAGTAGGGTAAATGTGTTTAGTCAATAAGTTTTCAGCGTATACCTCATTTCCGAGTTCAATAAATTTAAGTTGTATTCCATTTTGCTCAATAGCTTTTAACATACCTAGTTCTTTCTCTAGATTACTGCTGATGACATTTAGCGTAAAGACTCCTTTGGATTGTGTTGCTTTTAAGCCTTTAGAAAACTCGCTAATAGTATTGTATTTAGGAGTTTTTTTATTGTAGCGATACAATTGCCTCCAAAATGAATTACTTTTTCTGTTTTGTTGGGTTAATTCCTTTAATTGCTTTGTATTGGTGATGTATTTACTATTGAAAGAGAAATTTTGATTTTGTAGAATGGGTACGAGTTCTTGATATGACAAGGTCCAACCTGTTTTCCAATCCCAATACAAGCTATTACTTCCTCCGGGATATCTGAGGGTTGATGTATGTAATTCTTTAATAGCTTTACTAAATTCTGTATTGCTCCATTTTGGCGTGTTAGACATATCAGAATTGTATCCCATTAAAGGTACTACTATGGACTTCCCTTTAGAAAGAGTTACTTTTTGTTGAGCAAATACTTTTGCGCTAAACAGAAAACAAATTAAGATTAAAACTCTTGCCATTGTTACCTTTAACGCCATGTCGTTCAAATTGTTTTAGTTGAACATGTCTTTTACTCTTTCAAAAAATGACTTGTCGGATTCTGTTGGGTTTGGAGTAAAACTTTTAGAGTCTTTAAAAGAGTTGAATATTTTGTGTTCATCTTTAGTCAAGTTTTGAGGAGTCCAAACGTTGATGTGAACAAGTAAATCACCTTTTCCATAGCCATTTAAAGAAGGTAAACCTTTATTTTTAAGTCTTAAGATTTTACCACTTTGCGTGCCAGATTCAATCTTTATTTTTGCTTTTCCTGAAATAGTAGGAATTACAACATTATTGCCAAGTACTGCATCAACAAGACTTATGTAACAATCGTAATGTAAGTTGTTATTTTCTCTTTTCAGTTCTTTGTGGTCTTCTACTTCTATCAATACGATTAAGTCTCCCGAATATCCGTCAAATGGTGCTGCATTTCCCTTGCCACTTACTTTTAATTGCATGCCATCTTCTACACCAGCAGGTATATTGATGCTAACGACTTCTTCTTTTTGAAGCATACCGTTGGCATCTGTACCACTGGGTCTTTTGTCTATGGTTTTACCCATTCCTTGACAGGCAGGACATGCTTGAGCAGTTTGCATTTGTCCAAGTATGGTATTGGTTACTCTAGTAACTTGTCCCGTACCACCGCATTGGCTACAACTTTTGTAAGTTACGCCTTCGGCTTGTACTAATTTTTTAACCTTTATTTTTTTATCAACCCCGTTGGCGACTTCCTGTAAATTAAGTTTAAGTTTAATTCTTAGGTTTGATCCTTTGTGCCTACTAGCACCACCTCGACCACCACCGCCGAAGAAACTTTCGAATCCGCCACCACCACCAAAGATGTCACCAAATTGAGAAAAGATGTCGTCCATATTCATACCTCCGCCTCCGCCATAGCCACCTCTGTTGCCCATACCAGCATGTCCAAATTGGTCGTAACGTTGTTTCTTTTCTGGATTACTTAAAACATCATAGGCTTCAGCAGCTTCTTTAAATTTTTCTTCAGCTTCTTTATTGTTTGGATTTTTATCAGGATGATATTTGATTGCCATCTTTCGATAAGCTTTTTTAATCTCACTTTCACTAGCCGATTTGCTTACACCAAGTACTTCGTAATAATCTCTTTTACTCATCTTATTTAGCTATTAGCTACAACCACTTTGGCATAGCGAATTACCTTTTCATTTAAAAAATATCCTTTTTCTACTACATCAATTATTTTGCCCTTCATATCATCCGATGGGGCTGGTATATTGGTAATAGCTTCGTGATAGTCTGTATTAAGTTCTTGTCCTATGGGGTCTTCCATAGCTTTCAGACCTTTTGTTTCAAGAATACTTTTTAATTTGTTGTAAATCAAAACAACACCTTCATCTTCTTGTTTTAGATTGGCTTTTAAAGAGCGCTCAAAATCATCAAGGACTGGCAGTAAAGCTGTTAGTACACTTTCGCCGGCGGTCTTATATAAGTCCATACGTTCCTTGGCAGTTCTTTTTTTAAAATTTTCAAACTCTGCAAAAAGACGCAAGTGTTTGTCGTTGAGTTCAGCAAATTTTTCTTCTGTAGTCATTTCTTGCTTTACTTCTTTGGCTTTTTTTTCTTTTTTCGTTTCTTTCTTTTTCTTTGCCATCTTTTAAATAAAAATTAATCTTCACTAATTACTTTGACAAAAAAAGTGCCAACACCTATTGATAGACATTTTGTCAGAAAACTCGCTAATCGAAAAGCGAAAGTTTGTATTAGTTAATTTTTTTAGAATTCAAGAAGTTGTACAATTCTTCTCCTTTTAAATTTATAGCTATTGGAGGACAAGTATTAAGTAGTGGTGCTGTTTATGAAAATTATGCTACTTACCCTGAGGAAAGAAAATATTTATTGGATAAAATTAGAGAAGCAAAAATTGAAGGGGTTGTTTTTCTTGATGGCGATAGACACCATACTGTGTTGAGTAAAATGCAAGAAAGTGAAGAGGTTTATCCACTGTATGATTTAACAT
>CAXFLH010000008.1:0-28104 GCA_964003875.1 uncultured Flavobacteriales bacterium
TGGATTAGAGACTCTAATAAAGTTAAAAGATAAACGCTCTAATTTGTCTGTTATTATGATAACTAAAAGCGAGGAGGAAAGTATAATGGAAGAGGCCATAGGTTCAAAAATTTCAGATTATCTCATTAAGCCAGTCAATCCCAATCAGATTTTGTTATCCATTAAAAAGCACATTGACAGTGAGCGATTAGTTAGCCAAAAAACAAATGCTGATTATCAAAAAGAGTTTAGAGCCATAGGTATGAAACTTGGAGCATCTATGAACAAAGAAGAATGGGAAGAATTATTTAAAAAAATTACCTTTTGGGAGTTAGAACTCGAGCGTTCTGGTGATGCTGGTATGAAACAAATCCTAGAGATGCAAAAAGCAGAGGCTAACGCTCAATTTTTCAAATATGTAAAGTCTAATTATAAGTCTTGGTTGACAGACCAAGAGGACTCACCATTGATGTCGCACCAAGTCTTTCGTAAAAAGGTATTACCTAATATAAGTGAGGATACTTGTACCTTTTTTGTTGTAATAGATAATTTGAGGTATGACCAATGGAAAATGATAGAATCTTCTATTACTTCAGATTTTAGAATTGATGATGAATCTTTATATTACAGTATACTTCCAACTGCTACTCAATATTCTAGAAATGCTATTTTTTCTGGACTTCTTCCTTTAGAAATGGAGCGGCTGCATAAAGATTGGTGGAAAAATGACACCGATGAGGGAGGCAAAAATATGTTTGAAGAGCAGTTTCTTTTGGCTCAATTAAATCGACTTGGTAAAAGTCAAATTAAGACTTCATACAATAAAATTACAAATATAGATGCAGGTAGAAAGCTAGTCGATAATATGCAGAATCTGTCTCACAATAATTTGAATGTAATAGTCTATAATTTTGTGGATATGCTTTCCCACGCCAGAACGGATATGAAAGTTATCAAAGAACTTGCAGAAGACGATGCTGCTTACCGTTCATTAACTACTTCTTGGTTTGAACATTCGCCTTTAAAAGATATGATGTCTTATATCTCTAGAAATAAGCACAAATTAGTCATTACAACCGACCACGGAACAGTATTAGTAAAAAAACCTACTAAGGTGTTAGGAGATAAAGACTTAACAACCAATTTACGCTATAAGCAAGGTAGAAATATGAAGTATAATAATAAAGAAGTCTTTGAAATTGATAATCCAAAAGATGTATTTTTGCCTTCTGTGAATATTAGTAGTAAATATATTTTTGCTAGAGAAGATTATTTCTTTGCATACCCTAATAACTTCAATTATTATGTTAATCATTATAAAGAAACTTTTCAGCATGGGGGAATATCACTTGAAGAAATGATTATTCCTATTGTAACGCTTAGTCCAAAGTAAAATATGAAGTGGATTTGTAATGAACTAAGTCAATTAGATGGTATTAGTTCTGAAATACTAAAGCTTTCAAAGAGTAAAAAAATTGCATTTCATGCTAGTATGGGGGCTGGCAAAACAACATTAATAAAATCAATTTGTGAGCAGTTAAAGGTCATAGATGTTGTTAAAAGTCCTACTTTTTCAATTGTAAATGAGTATATTAGTGAAATAAATGGAAAAGTGTATCATTTTGACTTTTATCGTTTAGAAGATAAACGTGAAGCTTTTGATATTGGTGTAGAATCTTACTTTGACAGTTCTGCGTATTGTTTTGTAGAATGGCCGTCGATGATTGAAGATTTATTGCCTGATGACTTTGACCACATTTATATTGATGTAGAAAACGAACAAAGAATTATAAAATTAGTATTCAATGACTAATATTTCATCTTTTGGTAGCGGGGATTTAATTCCTCAAGAAGAAAAGTTAGAGTTAAAAAAACAAGCAAAATCCTTGTTTATTGGTGTTCCTAAAGAAATTACATTTCAAGAAAGTAGAATAGCAATTGTTCCCGACGCCGTTCAATTGTTGGTCAGTCATGGTCATGAAGTTATTATTGAATCTAAAGCTGGCGAAGGTGCTAATTTTCCTGACTCTGAGTTTAGTGAGGCAGGAGCTAAAATTGTTTATGATACTAAAGAAATTTATCAAGCAGATGTTATCTTAAAAGTAGAGCCTCCCACTATTGAAGAGATTGAAATGATGAAAGGTCGACAAACCTTAATCTCAGCTTTACAAATAACAACTCGCTCAAAAAAATTCATTGAAAAGTTAGCTCAAAAAAAGATTAATTGCTTGGCTTACGAATTTATTCAAGACGATTCTGGAATGATGCCTTTAATTCGTTCTATGAGTGAGATAGCTGGTAATACTTCAATTCTAATCGCCTCTGAATGTTTGAGTAACGTCAATCTTGGTAAAGGCTTATTATTAGGAGGTATAGCAGGTGTTACCCCTACTGAAGTAGTCATAATTGGTGCTGGTACAGTAGGTGAGTTTGCTGCTCGATCAGCTATGGGATTAGGCGCATCTGTTAAAGTATTTGATAACTCTTTATCTAAACTTAGACGCCTTCAAAATGATTTAAATACACGTGTTTTTACTTCAATTATTCAGCCCAAAGTTTTGCAGAAAGCTCTTAGACGAGCTGATGTTGTTATTGGTGCGTTGCGTTCCAATGATAAAAGAACACCATGTGTAGTGTCAGAGCAAATGGTATCTCAAATGAAAGATGGATCGGTGATAATTGATGTAAGTATTGATCAAGGAGGATGCTTTGAAACTTCTCAATTGACCAATCATGCTAAGCCTACATTCAATAAATATGGAGTAGTTCATTATTGTGTTCCGAATATACCTTCAAGAGTTGCTAGAACAGCTTCATATTCATTAAGTAACTTACTAACGCCAATTATTTTAAAGGCTGGCGATTTTGGCGGTTTAGATAATGTTATTGTAAGCGATGTTGGACTTCGTCAAGGAGTATATATTTGTCATGGTATGCTTACCAATAAAATGGTTGCAGAGTGGTTTAACCTAGATTACAAAGAAATTGATTTACTTATTGCAAGTATATAATGGCTAGACGGTTATTTATTTTCATCTTTGGTGTCTTGTTGGGTGTAATGGTTATACGCTTTGCTTTTCCTGGAAGGTTTGTTGAATACGCTCAGTATTTTGATATGGACTACAGAGTTTTATATCATCTTAAAAGAGATACTATTTACATTAGTCCTAACGCTCAATGTCATCTTGATTGTCTTAGCTTAGACCAAAAAGATGTACTGAATGTTTTAGAGGGAGGAAGTATAAACTTTGAGAAAAGTGACCAACGGGCTGAACCATGTAAGCATTATGTTGTTGAGAAAGAAAGTCTTAGTGTTGGCTTTGACCTATGTGATGAAAAAGTCACATTAAAAAACTTTTCTATTGAGCAAGACAGTTGTTCTTGTTATTAAGCTCTTCGCTTTTTTTCCTTAATTATTAAGCTCAGCTCTCTACCTGTTTGTCCTGCTATAGAAGTGTTTTCTTCAGCTCTTCTGATGAGGTAGGGGAGCACATCTTTTACAGGGCCATAGGGCATGTACTTTGCTACATTGTATTCGTGTTTCGAGAGATTGAAACTTATATGTTCGCTCATTCCTAATAGCTGAGAAAAATATACTCTTTGGTCGTTTTTAAGGATATTATTCTCTGCCATAAGCTGGGTTAAAAGCATAGAGCTTTGTTCATTATGTGTGCCAGCACACAGTGCAATTTTATCAATATGGTTTATACAAAATCTTAAGGCTAAATTATAATCGTTGTCACAACTAGCTTTATCCTTTTGAATTGGAGAAGGGTAGCCCATTTTTTCGGCTCTTTCTCTTTCTTTTTCCATATAGGCACCTCTAACTATTTTTAAGCCTAAAAAGTAGTTGCCATTTTCTGCATCAGCATAAGACTGCTTGAGGTAGGCAAATCTGTCCCAACGATACATTTGTAGGGTGTTGAATACGATAGCTCGTTCACTATTGTATTTTCTCATCATAGAAACAACGATATCATCAATAGCATTTTGTATCCAGCTTTCTTCAGCATCTATAAAAAGACGAACATTATTTTTATGTGCTGTTGTGCAAATTGAATTGATTCGTTCTTTTACTCTTTTAAACTCTTCCTTTTCTTCTTTATTAAGCTCCATTTTAGAATTATTAACTTTCTCAAGCAATTCTAGACGTGCTAGTCCCGATGTTTTGAATACAGCGAAAGGGATATTGTCATCTTCTTTGGCTTTTAAAATTGTTCGTATAGTCTCTTGCGTAACTCTATTAAAATCATCTTCACTACTTTTTCCTTCAACAGAATAATCTAAAATAGTGCCGATGTTATACTTGGCTAATGATTGAATTCTTCTATCACATTTGTCAATTGATTCACCACCGCAAAATTGTTCAAAAATGGTTTGTTTTATCAATCCTTTAATTGGTAGTCTTAGAGCAAAGGCAATTTTTAGAATAAAAGGAGAGACTTTTACTAGAGTATTATTGCTAACTAATTTAAAAAGCAAATAGGATTTATTCAACTGCTTAGTTGATTTACTTTGGAAAGCAATCTCTGTATTTTCGAATGAAAGTGGTTTCATTTAATTTTTTGACAAATCATTAGACCATCTCTTATTGGCATTAAAATATTTTCTACTCTTTCTGAAGTTTGAATAAGGGTATTGAATTCTTTAAGTGCCTTTGTTTCTTGATCTTTATCGTTAACTTCCTCAACAACCTTTCCGCTCCAAAGTACGTTATCAGCAATGATAAAGCCGCCTGTTTGCATTTTTTCTATGACTATTTCAAAATAGTTACTATAATTTTCTTTATCAGCATCAATAAATACTAAATCAAATTCATCTTTAATATTTGGGATAATTTCTAAAGCATTACCAATATATTGAACTATATTTTTTGAGATTCCTGCCTTTTTGAAATAGTTTGATGAAATTGATTTCAGTTCTTCGTTGATGTCAATAGTGTGCAATTTTCCTCCTTCTTGTAGACCTTCAGAAAGGCATATTGCCGAATAGCCTGTATAGGTACCTATTTCTAAAATACATTTTGGTTTAATCATTTTGCTAAACATACTCAATGCACGACCTTGAAGGTGGCCTGAGAGCATCCTAGGAATTAGAACTTTTGCCCAAGTTTCTCTGTTTAGTTCTGCTAAAACAGAATTTTCTTCTTGAGTATGATGACAAGCGTATTGCTCTATTTTTTCAGGTAAAAACTCCATTATACTTTATATATCAGACAAGATAAATTATCTAAGTTAAACACTTCATTCGCTACCTCTAAAAGTTGGTTAGAGTTAATGGCTTCAATTTTATTTTTCACAGATTCAAAGGTATCAACTTTATTATAAAGTAGCATACTTTTTCCCATTGCTAACATCAAATTTACTTCACTTTCTTGTCCGATGGCAATTTGCCCAATAAGCTGTTGTTTAGCTTTTTTTAGTTGAAGTGTACCCAAAGGTTTTTGACAAAATTTAACAAGTTCTTTTTTTGTAAGCTTAATACTCTTATTTATCTTATCATTATCTGATGCTAAATAGATGGAAAATATGCCTGTATCACTGTATGGAGTATAATTAGATTCTATAGAATATGTAAAGCCATATTTTTCACGAATTGCTAGATTTAGCCTTGAATTCATACCTGGTCCACCTAAAATATTATTAAGTAAAATCATGGCTGTTTTTTTAGGGTGGTTGATGTCATAAGCCTCTACGCCTAACATACAATGAGCTTGAAAACCATTTCTTTTTATTTCAACTTCTTTTTTGAGATAATTAGAAAATGGTTCCTCTTCCCTCTTTAAATTACTTTTAGGCAAATGTTCGAAATGATTTTCAATCGTCTTTATTAGTTTATTCATACTAATATTACCTACTGAACTTATTATGATTTCATTGGTTAGGTAATTTTTCTGAATAAATTTTTCAATCATAGTTTTGTTAAACGATTGTATATGTTGAGGCGTACCTAAGATATTTTTTCCAAGTGCGTGATTGCTAAAAACTTGTTCTTCAAACTCATCAAATATGAGTTCTGACGGACTGTCTTTATAATAATTAATCTCATCTAGAACTACTATTTTTTCTTTTTCTAATTCTTTTTTTGGAAAGATTGAACTAAAGGTGATATCACTTAATAACTCTAATGCTCTATTGTAATACTGAGGCATAAACGATGAGTATATACAGGTTTCTTCTTTAGTAGTAAAGGCGTTAAGCTCTCCGCCAACATCTTCCATTCTACTGAGAATATGGTAGGCTTTTCTTTTAGATGTTCCTTTAAAAATAACATGTTCTATAAAGTGAGCTAGCCCTTGTTCTTCATCAGATTCGTTACGAGAACCTCCTTTGATAACAAGACCACAGTGAGCTACTGCGCTAGAGGTCTTTTTGTGGACAATTCTAATGCCATTTTTTAATTGATGATGATAAAAACTCATTCTATTTGGTTAGTTTCAATAAAAAAACTCGAATAGTTAAAACCATTCGAGTTTTTATAAAATAAGATAAATTTTATCTAGATGGCTTGGCGTCTGCTTTGCAACATCCTTGCTTTTTCTTATCACAATCTGCAACTTTTTTTCCTGTCTTTGAGCAACATGCATCGCCCTTAGAACATTTTTTTGATGTAGATTCTTTTACTTTATCTTTAGAGCAACTTGATTTTTTTCCTGAACAACAAGACTTAGCTTCTGCTTTATTGTCAGCTTTAGCGTCTTTACTACAGCATTTTTTTGCTTTATCATCAGAACATTTTTTTACAGTCTGCTCTATTTTTACATTTTCGGTTTTTTCAGTAGTAGTCTGTGCAACTACAGTATTACATAAAAAACCTACGAGTAGTACTAATAATAACTTTTTCATTTGTGATTGTTTTGTTTATTCGAAGGTACGAATTATTAATTAATAACTAGCAATAATAGTCTTATTTCCTTTAACTACTTGATTTAGTTCTACTTCAATTTTAGTGCCTAAAGGAAAAAATAAATCTACCCTTGATCCAAATTTTATAAATCCAAAATCTTCACCTTTATTAGCGATATCATTTTCCTTAGAATACATAACTATTCTACGAGCTAGAGCTCCTGCTATTTGTCTAAATAGCACGGCTATTTTATCGTTTTCAACTACTACAGTAGTGCGTTCATTTTCATTTGAAGACTTGGGGTGCCATGCTACTAAATATTTACCGGGATGATATTTTGCATATTTCACTTTGCCATTGATAGGATATCTATTGATATGGACATTAATTGGTGACATAAAAATAGATACTTGAAGACGCTTGTCTTTGAAATACTCTGTTTCATCGACTTCTTCAATAACAACAATTTTTCCGTCTGCTGGTGCTACGACTTCATTTTCTGATGCAGTAACTTTTCTTATTGGATTTCTAAAAAATTGTAGGATTAGGAAAAAGAAAATGATAGAAGCTATAAGTGTAATGGTATTGAGCCATTCTACACCAAAATAGGCAATAGCATAGTTTAAAACTAAGAGCATTACTATTGTAGTAAGAATAATTCTGTATCCTTCTTTGTGAATGAGTTTCATAAAACGAAAAATTTGAAAATATAAACGATTGGTATCACGAATAACACGCTGTCAAATCGATCTAAAATACCACCATGACCAGGTAGTATAATACCGCTATCTTTAATGTTTACTGAACGTTTTAACATGGACTCTATTAAGTCTCCAATTACTGAGCTTACACATATTAATACTCCTAGTACTAACCACATATAGCTACTCATTATTGGGAAAAATTGACTTAATATACAGGAGCCTATAATGCATAGCACTAAGCCGCCAGCAACACCTTCCCATGTTTTCTTTGGCGAGATGCGTTCTAGTAATTTATGTTTTCCAAAGTTAATACCGGCAAAATAACCACCAACATCGCTCAGCCAAACTAATATAAATAGGCTTAGAATTAAGTGATAGCTGTATTGGTTGTTTGTATCGAAAGCTAAAAATGTAAGTAAAGAAAGTGGTAATGCCACATAAACTACACCTAGAATTGTAGTGCCAATATTAACGAAGCTAATTTCTTTACTTCTAAAAATTTCCACAGCAAATAATAGAAAGGTAAGAGCCAAAACTACATTCAAAATTAAGTAGCTCATTTTTTCATTTATATGAAGTAAATAAGACGAAATATACAGGCCTAAAGCCATTATAAAGCCAAGAACTTTTTGAGGTTTTACGTCTTTTTTTTCTACTAATTGATAAAACTCTTTGAGACCTAGTATTAACACTATTAAGAAAAAGATATAGAAAGTATAATAGTTAATTAAAAGACTTACTATTAATGCAAGTCCATAAAGTAAACCTGTAATGGTTCTAGTAATTAGGTTACTTTTCGACATCGTATAATACTTCTTGAGCTCTTTCAAAATCAGATTCTAGAACTTTTAGCTCCGCTTCGCCAAAGTTTAAGTAAGATGAATCTATTTTATTGATGATTACAGCGTGAATTTCGTTTTCCAACAATTTACCTTTTATGAGATTGAGTTGATAAGGTTTACTTGTCTTCACCAGCGTTATCCACTTGTTTTGGTTCATCTTTTTTAGATTTAGCTTTTCTTTTTATTGGTTTAGGTTTTTCTTCCTTGATTTCTTCTTTGTCCCATGGTCGTGGTCCAAATATAGCCAATAAATCCTCTTTAAATATAACCTCTTTCTCTAAAAGTAATTCAGCGAGTTTAGTGAGTTTGCTTTTATGTTTTTTTAGCAACTTTATAGTTTCTTGATAACAATCTTCCACAAGTTTACTTACTTCATCATCTATCAGTTTTGCTGTAGATTCACTGTAAGGTTTATTGAAACTTTCTCTACCACTTGAGTCATAAAAACTAATATTTCCGACTTTGTCACTAAGCCCATATACAGAAACCATTGAATAGGCTTGTTTAGTAACCTTTTCTAAATCGCTTAGGGCACCAGTTGATATTTTATTAAAAATGATTTTTTCTGCTGCTCTGCCTCCTAATGCAGCACACATCTCATGTCTTAGCTGTTCTGTTGTTGTAAGTTGTCGTTCTTCTGGCAAATACCAGGCAGCACCTAGAGAACGACCTCTTGGAACAATAGTTACTTTTACAAGTGGAGATGCAAATTGCATAAACCAACTAACTGTAGCGTGTCCGGCTTCGTGAAACGCTACTGTTCTTTTTTCATCTTCAGAGATGATTTTATTCTTCTTTTCTAGACCACCAATGATTCTGTCAACTGCATCTAGAAAGTCTTGTTTTTCAACGATTTTTTTATTTTTTCTAGCTGCTATTAAAGCGGATTCATTACATACATTAGCAATGTCTGCTCCAGAAAAACCAGGAGTTTGTTTTGACAAAAAGTCTACATCTACATCTTTAGCTAATGTTAATGGTTTTACGTGAACTTCAAAAATTGCTTTTCTTTCATTAAGATCTGGTAAATCCACAAAAATTTGTCTGTCAAAACGACCTGCTCTTAATAGCGCTCTATCTAAAATGTCAGCTCTATTGGTAGCACCTATTACAATTACACCTGAGTTAGTTCCAAAACCATCCATCTCAGTAAGTAGCTGATTTAATGTGTTCTCTCTTTCATCATTGCCACCAGTAATATTACTCTTACCTCTAGCTCTACCAATAGCATCAATCTCATCAATAAAGATGATTGAGGGTGACTTTTCTTTAGCTTGTTTAAATAAATCCCTAACTCTTGAAGCTCCAACACCAACAAACATTTCTACAAAGTCTGAGCCAGATAGAGAGAAGAATGGCACTTGTGCTTCGCCAGCCACAGCTTTTGCTAACAAAGTTTTTCCTGTTCCCGGAGGGCCTACAAGAAGTGCTCCTCTTGGTATTTTACCTCCTAAAGCAGTATATTTTTTTGGGTTTTTAAGAAAATCTACAATTTCCTCAACTTCTTCTTTAGCACCTTCTAATCCTGCTACATCTTTAAAAGAAACATTAACTTTAGTTTTGTCAAATAGAGTAGCTTTTGATTTGCCAATATTGAATATCTGACCACCTGCTCCACCAGCACCTCCACTCATTCTTCTCATAAAAAATATCCAAATGGCAACCATTATAAGAATTGGAAAAATCCAACTAAATGCATCGCCAATAACATCTTTTTTGGTGGTATACTTTATTTCAACCCTATCTTCTTCTTGAAAGTCCTTTTGAGCTTCTTTTAGTTTTTCTTCAAGGTTGTCAGGAGATGAAATTTGAAAAAAGTAATGTGGGCCTTCTTCATTGACTGCATTTCCAAATGATTTTTTACTTATATCTTTGTATTTATCACGTTTAATGAATTCTTTTTTGATATAGATTTGAGCGATATCTCTGTTTACAACAATAATTTTTTCTACTTCTTTGCTCTGAAGCATTTTTCTATTGAATTCTTGCCAAGAAGTCTCAGATGTTGTGTTTACATTCAGAATTTGAATGCCAAAAAATAATACAGCTATGATAGCATAAATCCAATAAAAATTGAATTTGATTCCTTTAGGCTCTTCTTTTTTATTTTTCATTGTCTACGCAGTTTCTTTAATAAGCTGAATGTCAGCATCGGCCCATAATTTTTCAATATTGTAATAATCTCGTGTCTCTTTTTGGAAAATATGAGCTACTACATTCCCATAATCTAAAAGTATCCAGTCACCGTTAGTTAATCCTTCTTTATGCCAAGGTTTTTCTTTGATTGATTTTAGTGTTTCTTCTATCACTGAATCAGCTATGGCTGAGGCATGAGTGTTAGATGTACCGTGGCAAATAATGAAAAAATCGCAAACGGATGTTTCAATATTTCTTAAATCAAGACTCACAATCTCTTTAGCTTTTATTTCTCGCATTCCTTCAATAATAATGTTGGCAATAATATCGGATGTTTTTAGCTCTTTTTTTATGCTCATTAAAATGTTTAGAAATTATGATTCTTACTAAGGGGCAAAAATACGGAAATTTATCAGTTAATTTGTCTTATGGATTGCTTGTTTGTTGGACAACATATTATTGAACTTTCTTCTGTTGATTCCACTAATAACTATTTGATTGATTTGTCCCAAAATATATCCTTGCTTGAAGGAACTGTCGTTATAGCAAAAGAACAAACAGCAGGTAAAGGTCAAAGAAATAATAGCTGGTCTTCTGAAGCGGGTAAGTCACTGTGTATAAGTGTTTTACTAAAGCCCAAATTAGATGTTGATCAACAGTTTTTGTTTAATAAGTTCATCGCTTTATCCTTGTGTCAAGCTCTTAACAATTATTCCCTTACTGCTAAAATAAAATGGCCTAACGATATACTTATTGACAGCAAAAAAGTGGCAGGAATTCTTGTTGAAAATTCAATTCGAGGCAGTAATATTGAAAAAAGTGTAGTTGGTATAGGAGTAAATATCAATAATAATATCAGTCAATTACCATCAGCTACGTCTATGGCTGAGTGTCTAAAAACACCCCCGTCTGTTTCACAATTATTAGAGTTAATCTGTAAAACGATTGAGAAAAATTATTTTTTACTGAAACAAAATCCCTTAATGATTAATGAGCTTTATCACCAAAATTTATTTCAAAAAGGTGAGGTTCAAAAATTTTCAAAGAATGGCGAGTCTTTTGATGGTATTATAAATTCTGTCAATGAGAATGGTCAACTGCTTGTAGAAGTCAAAGGTCGTTTAGAGTTCTACAATATGGGCGAAATAAAATTTATGATTTAATTTCTTTAAGTTTTTCAGAAAGCAGGTTTAAAAAATTACCTAATGGTTTAGCTACCATCATTTTCATCATTGGATTTAGTTCTGCTTCAAAATGAAATTGAGCAATACATTGAGTTTCATTTACGCTTTCTAAAGAACATGATAAGGTAAAAGGTAACTTTCCATCTTCAGCTTTCATTTTAACACTAGAAAAAGGTGTTCTTTCGTATATTTTAAGGTTTATGGTCGGCATACCTTGTATGCTAAATGAACAACTATCTTGGGTAATTTTTACATCTTGTACCTGTGGTGGCATTAGGGAAGCAAAATTGGTAAAATCGCTAATGAAGTTAAAAATTTCTTCATCAGATTTATTAATAGTAACAGCTTGACTTTCTATTAAACTCATTTATTCCAAATTGAAGGGTCTTCTCGCCATACTTTTAGCATTTCAACATCGTCCTTGGTGATATATTTTGTTTCTAATGCTTGATCTATTAACGTGTCATAATCACCAAGTGTGAATAAGTCGCAATTTGCTTCTTCAAAGCTTTTTTTAGCGTGTTCAAAGCTATAGCTAAATATAGCTCCCATGCCATTTACTTTGAAACCACCATCTCTTAGTGCTTGAACAGCCGCCAAACTACTTTTACCACTGCTTACTAAATCTTCAATGACTACAACTGATTGCCCACTTTCTACCTTGCCTTCGATAAGATTTTTACGACCATGTTCTTTGGCTGATGCTCTTACATAAACAAAAGGAACACCTAGTTCTTGAGCAACTAAAACACCATGTGCAATAGCACCTGTAGCTACGCCAGCAATTACATCAGGCTTACCATATCGAGATATAACACCTTCCACCAAATGTTGACGTATAAAGGTTCTTACCTCAGAATGAGAAAGACTAATTCTATTGTCACAGTAGATAGGAGAGTGCCAGCCAGAGGCCCAAACAAATGGTTCATCAGGATTGAGAATAATAGCTTTGATTTGCAATAATGATTTTGCAACTTGCTTGGCAGTTTCAATGTCTAAAATCATAGTGCTAATGTATGAAGTTTTTATAAATCATCATTCCTTAATTTTATCTAATTCTGCCGCAAAACCCACCTATACTCAATACGATTATAATGAATCGTTTAATTGGGCTGATTTTATAAAAAATATACCACAAAAAGGCACTTTAAAATTATGGGTAAAATCTGATGATATTGAGTCGTCTTGGCGTAGCTTTAAAGCAGAGTTTGAACTTATTGTAGCTGCTGGTGGTTTAGTTAAAAAACATCAAGATTATCTATTCATATATAGAAATGGTAAATGGGATTTGCCCAAAGGAAAGTTAGAAAACAATGAAGATGTTGCCGAATGCGCTGTAAGAGAAGTCGAGGAGGAGTGTGGTATTAAAGACTTGGTCCTTGAACACAAGCTTATTCAAACCTATCATACATATTCTATGAATGGTAAAATGGTACTAAAAGAAACTCATTGGTATTTGATGAATTCGACTTATTCGGGGGTATTTATTCCTCAAACAGAAGAAGGAATAGAAAAAGTAGAGTGGAGAAGTAAAAACGATATTCCTGAATTAATGAAAAATTCTTTTTCTAGCATTAAAAAAGTAATTGACTCGGAAAGAAATTAAAGTTTGATTTCTTCTGGAACAAATTGACTAACATCACCGCCATTTTTGATAATATCTCTTACTAATGTTGAGCTAATGTGTGAGTATTTGGATTCTGTTATAATAAATATAGTTTCTATGTTATTTTGCATAGAATGATTCATTTGCGCTATTCCTTTTTCGTATTTAAAATCGTGAGAATCTCTCAAGCCTCTGAGGATATAATTAGCCTTCACTGCGATACAATGGTCAATAGTCAGCCCTTCGTATCTCATTACTTTTACTTTATCTTCTTTAGCGAATACGTTTTCAATCCATTGAACTTTCTCTTGAATAGAGAAGTAATCATTTTTAGATGAATTAATTCCAACACTAATTATAATCTCGTCGAAAAGAGATAGAGCTCTATTCACAATGGACTGATGCCCTTTTGTGAAAGGAGAAAAGGAACCAGGAAAAACTGCTATTTTTTTAGTCATGCGTTAAAGTTAAAAAAACTAAACATTACTCGACCATATTGACGCACATTTTTAAAATAATTATCATCACTAAAGTCTGTGTATTTATCATGCTCAATCACTAATATTCCTTCGTTCTCTAAAATGCCTTTAGAAAAAATAAGTTTAGGAATATCTTTTATTCTTTCGAGGTCATATGGAGGGTCAGCGAATATGAAATTATATTTTTCCTTGTTGGACTTAATAAATCTAAAGACATCGGAGCGAATGACTTTATTGTGTAACCCCAATTCTTTATTAGTTCTTTTTATAAATTGAATGCAATTAAAGTTGAGGTCAACAGAAGTAATTTGTGGGCAACCTCTAGAAGCAAATTCATATCCAATATTACCTGTTCCAGCAAAAAGTTCCAAAAGTTTAATTTCTTCAAAGTCTATGGAATTGTTGAGTATATTAAATAGACTCTCCTTTGCAAAATCTGTTGTTGGTCTAACGGGTAAACCTCTATGAGTAACAATGGATTTACCTTTATATTTTCCGCCAATTATTCGCACAGGTGTTGGTGTAAAAGTGTGTAGTGTTCGTGTTCTAGGAGTGAATCTATATTTGGACTTAACTTAACACTTCGTTTTGCAAAATTGACATGGCGTACGTATGTATAGGCTAAATCATAAAATTCAGAGTCTTTTTTAACATCGCCCATCAATTCTAGTAAAAGATGTTCAGGATTTAATTCTAATTGTTCGCAAACAAAGAGTATGTAGTAGATGCAATCATGAGCTGTCTTGTGGTTAAATACATTGAAATATAAGAGTTTGGAATGGTCTATGACTGTGATGTGCATTTGCTTGTAATCAACATTGACAATCATAGTTTTACCTTCACTATTTTTGTGTTGCGCTAACATATTAGGAATATGTATTGAGCTGAAGTGCTTTAATGTACTTTTAGGAAAGAATGTTGTTATGATGTCTTGTTCAGCTTTGGATATTCCGTAAACGGCATGACTTCCTATGGGCTTAACTTCATCAGCTAAACTTTCTAGTTGTTCTGTTCTGATATGATTCAATTCTAAGTACTTTTTTCTATCCTCATTTTTGTATAGCGAGGCAGGTACTAAGGTGTACTTTTTAGTGCTAATAGTAATGTTTGTTGAAGCATACTCTTGTAATAGCCATTTGTTTTTTTCTATACTTTCTTCAAGTTGAGACAAAGAATTGTTGTAAGATTCTACAGCTAGAACCTCTGCATTATTTCTGATACAAAAAGAAAATCCATTCAAGCCAATTTGAATGGATAAATGACAATCTTTAATGGATTGCGATTCTAAGGATTTTATATCAATTAGAGAATGATTTGGTTTATTCGCCCCAGTTTCCATTGATTGATGCGTCTGACATAGAGCCTACTCTTAAGGTATTGTCTAAGTCAATTCCTTTGTTAGTAGCGTCTAATCCGTTAAGAAAAGTGCCAAAAGTTGTAGATACTTCAAATACTTGAACAACAACTTTACCTTTTTCGATATTTCCTGATTCTATATTAAACGTTTCATCAGAAAAAGGCACCATTGATAGCTTTTCTAAATCAAAAGGAAATCTACTATCTCTAGTATCTAAATAATCTTGATTATAAATAGTTTGATAAACTGGTACAAATACAGTATCTCTACTTATGATGCCTGCCAAAAGTGCTTGGTCTTCAGTTAGAGAGTCAGGAGTTTCGCCAATAGCCTTTACAACGGCTAAAGAATCATTTTTCACAAAAGACAATAAGCTGTTAAAATCACCAGCATAAACTCTGTATTTATCTTTGAAAGCTATCTGTGCAGTTCGAATATCTTTTAAGTCTTGGATAACTGCAGATTTACGATAGTTGGTCTCTTCTTGAAATTCTTTCAAGCTGATTGGACTTCTGTATACTAACCAAGCTAATATAATGATAACAGGCCAAAGTAATAACTGTATTGTTTTTCTGTTCATGATTCTTCAAATAAGTTAACACTCGCAAATCTACAATTTTTTTAAGGATATTTTGGTAGTTTTGTATCTACTTCATATTACTGATGAATAGCGCAAAATTAATCCAACTTTTAAATAATAAATTCCCTTTTGAGCCGACTTCTCAACAAACAGAGGTCATAAAACAACTGTCTGAATTTGTAGAAAATTCATCTTCCAACAGTTTGTTTTTACTCAAAGGTTATGCTGGAACAGGTAAAACAACTCTTGTAAGTTCGCTTATTAATAGTTTATGGTCTGTAGGTAAAAAAGTAGTTTTACTAGCGCCAACAGGTCGAGCAGCTAAAGTATTGTCTGTATACTCAAAGAAAAGTGCTTTTACGATTCACAAAAAAATTTATTGGATGCGTACCAATTCTCAAGGCAACACCTTTGTTACTTTACAAGAAAACAAACATACTAATACTATTTTTGTAGTAGACGAGGCTTCAATGATTCCTGATGCTTCGGATAAAGGTTTTGGAGGAAGGGTACTACTTGACGATTTAATTGAATACGTTTATTATGGTGTAATGTGCAAGTTGGTTTTAATTGGTGATACAGCACAATTGCCGCCAGTTCATCTAGATATTAGTCCTGCTCTCGATGAAAATTTATTAGGTATTACGTACAGAAAAGATGTTTATTCTGCAGAATTGACTCAAGTTGTTCGGCAACAATCAACATCTATGGTTTTAGAAAATGCTACACATTTACGAGATAGAATTAGTGCTAATGATTTTGATACTCCACATGTCAAGTGCAATAGTGAGGTGGTGAGATTAGATGTCGGTATGGATATTCAAGAAGCTTTAGAAGACGCTTACTCTAATAGTGGGGTTGAGGGAACAGTTGTCATATGCCGTTCCAACAAAAGAGCCAATTTGTATAACCAGCAAATAAGAGCCCGTATTAGAGGTTTGGAAGATGATATTTCAACCGGTGATTTTTTGATGGTGGTAAGGAATAATTATTTCTGGTTACCTGAGGGAAGTAAGGCAGGCTTTATTGCCAATGGTGATATGGTTGAAGTTATGAGAATTTATGAAATCAATGAGTTGTATGATTGTAGGTTTGCAAGAATATCTGTTCGCTTAGTAGATTATCCAGATGAAGAAAACTTAGAATGTATAGTCTTGTTAGATACCTTAACATCAGAGACTCCTGCTATGACTTACGAGGAATATAAAAAATTGTACGATGAGGTGGCTAAAGATTATGCTGATATTCCAAAACGAGCTCAGCGTAATAAAGAGATTAAGCAAAATCCATATTTCAACGCCTTGCAAGTCAAATTTGCTTATGCTATTACGTGTCATAAATCTCAAGGTGGACAATGGGAAAATGTCTTTGTTGAACAAGGTTACTTTACTTCTGATATGCTAAGCAAAGAATACTTTAGATGGTTGTACACTGCCCTCACAAGAACAACAAAAAAGTTACATTTGATAAATTTTAAAAAAGAATTTTTTGAATAATTGATATGAAAAAAATAGTTTCAAAACTGATACTATATGTGATGGGTTGGAAGGTGGTGAGTGATATTCCCAATCATAAAAAGTACGTTATCATTGTCTCTCCCCATACTAGTAATTGGGATTTCATTATTGGCAGATGTTTTGGATACATGCTAGAGATAGAAGCCAAATATCTTGGTAAAAGTCAATTGTTTCGCTTTCCTTATGGTTGGATTTTTCGTCTATTGGGAGGTATTCCTGTAGATAGATCTAAACACAATAACCTAGTAGCCTATGCTGTAGATTTATTTAAATCCTCAGACCAATTGGTTTTAGGACTTGCGCCGGAAGGTAGTCGATCAAGAGTAGAAAAATGGAAACTTGGCTTTTATCACATTGCAGTTGGTGCTAATATACCCATAGCACTTGCCTATCTTGATTATGCAAAAAAAGAAGCTGGTATAGGTGATATGTTTCAACCAAGTGGAGAAATCCAAAAAGACCTTCAAAAAATAGAAGACTTTTATAAAGGTATTTCTCCTAAATATTCGAAAAAATACAATTCTAAAATATTTTAAACTTTCTACAAATTGTTAATGAGTACTTCTAACTCAGCTTCAGTTACTGATGTAAGAGCGCTGATAACTTCCACATGGTCTTGTGTAATAGTAGTTGTTACAAAGTTGTAAAAGAATGTCCCGTCGCTTTCCGAAATGACTACAAAGGTAACTTCCATACCAACTGGTGTTGAGTAAGATGCTCCCAAATCGAATGTACCATCTGCATCGTAGTCGCTAAGACTTGCTACTGAATTAATATCGCTATAATAAATGAAAACAGCCGAATTATCTCCGTTAAAAGTATCAGGTAAAACAACCTCAACTTGTGTTAAAGGGTCGGCAGAGTTATAGAAGTAGTCGCAGTTTATCCAACCAATTGAATCTATTTCAAAGTCAAAGCTGAAGAAATCTTCAAAAAATATAGAGTCCTGTCCATTACCATTAGTATTGGTGATAACGGTATCATCTTCACTTTCGTCCCAACCGAATCCACCTTGATTGTTAAAACTACCATCAAAGAAATCCATAGGAATATAGTTGTCAGTAGGAATACTTACCATTACTGGGTCGCTATCGTTGATGCTGAGTTGTTGGCCATTTTGAGTGGCATTCAGGTATACAACACCGCCAGAAACGAGTAGTCGTCCACTATGAGTAAATGTTGGACGATTTAACAGCATCATTTCTTTTTTAGTTAATGCTTCAACTAACTCAATATTAAAACTTCCACTTACTGAATTGCCAAGTGTGTTTATAAATGTGTTTGAACCAAAGGTATAGACAATGCCTTTGTCTGAGGTTATACTTTGGTTAGTTGCAGAGCTATTAACATTAATGGTTTGTGTAGCTTCATCTAAATTATCCTCAAAGAATTTGTTGATTTGACTAGAGTTTGGAGTAGTGTTTATGTTTGAAGGTAATATTATTGTTTCCGTTTCTTTTTCACATGAAAAAAAGAATAAAACAGAAAATATCACTACTAAAGGAAATAAAAAATGTTTCATAAAATTATGATTTTTGACTATTAAACTCTCACAAGTTATGAAAAATTAATGATTTTAATAAAAACAATATCAATGGTCTTATTATTTCAAAAAAAATATCCCATCAATTTTGATGGGATATTAAAGAAATTTTAGGGTTGGTTTTCTTTATGCCATTTTTGCTTTAAGACCCTTGTCTAAAGCTTCTAAAAACTCTTCTGTAACAACATAATGACTTTCGTTCAAGTCTTTGCCATGAATACATAAAGCTAAATCCTTTGTCATTACACCACTTTCGACAGTATCTACACAAACATTTTCTAGAGTTTGGCAGAAGTCAATAAGTGCTTGATTGTTATCCAGTTTACCTCTAAATGCTAAGCCTCTTGTCCAGGCAAAAATAGATGCAATAGGGTTAGTAGAAGTCTTTTTGCCTTGCTGGTGTTGTCTGTAGTGACGTGTCACTGTTCCGTGAGCAGCTTCAGCTTCCATTACATCGCCTTCAGGAGTTACGAGTGTTGAGGTCATCAATCCTAAAGAACCAAAGCCTTGCGCTACAGTGTCTGATTGTACATCACCGTCGTAATTTTTACAAGCCCAAACAAAAGCTCCGTTCCACTTCAAGGCAGCGGCAACCATATCGTCAATAAGGCGGTGCTCGTAAGTTAGTCCGGCCTCATTAAAAGCACTTTTGAATTCGTTTTGATATACCTCTTCGAAGATATCTTTGAAACGACCGTCATAAGCTTTTAGGATAGTATTTTTTGTAGAAAGATATAATGGCCAGCCTTTAGCTAATGCTTGATTAAAGCACGAACGGGCAAAACCATAGATAGATTCATCGGTATTATACATACTCATAGCTACACCACCTTCTCCTTCAAACTGATAAACTTCCCAACTGACTTCTTCTCCATTTTCAGGAGTGAATGTCATTGTTAGTTTACCTTTACCTTGGATTACAGTATCGGTAGCTTTGTATTGGTCACCGAAAGCGTGACGTCCAATGCAGATAGGTTTAGTCCAATTAGGAACTAATCGTGGTACGTTAGAACATATGATGGGTTCTCTAAAAACGGTACCACCTACTATATTTCTAATAGTTCCGTTAGGAGAGCGCCACATTTTTTTAAGTCCGAATTCTTCCACTCTAGCTTCATCTGGAGTAATGGTAGCGCATTTGATACCTACTTTATACTTCTTAATAGCATTAGCAGCATCAACAGTTATTTGGTCATCCGTATTGTCACGACTTTCCATTCCTAAATCATAATATTTGATATCCAAATCAAGATAAGGAAGGATTAATTTGTCTTTGATAAATTTCCAAATGATGCGCGTCATTTCATCGCCATCCAATTCTACTACTGGGTTGTCAACTTTTATTTTACTCATGTTAATTTTATTCGATTTTTAAGTTTGCAAATGTACTATTTAGTATCCGAATACGTCTTCTAAAGACAAGAATTTTACATCGCCATATTCTTTCAATGCTTTGATATTTAACTCATCTTTATTTCCGAGTACTAAAATAGTGTAGTCGTTACCGCTTATGTGCTCATTATGGAAATTAGTTAAGTCTGACATTTCGAACTTATTGATATTGTCAAAAATATCTTTTCTAGAGTCGTAATCGTAGCCCAATCGTTTAGCCGATTCATAGTTGAAAAGCACACGGTCTTTGGTAATACGTTCAGTACGAATCTTTTGAATGACTGCCTCTTTAGCATTTTCTAAATTAGCTTCAACTTCAGGTATAGTTGTTAGCAGTTCGTTCATGCCTACCATAGCTTCTGCCAATTTATCGGCTTGAGTTCCTATATAGGCAGTTACATAATGCGATTTATCATTTTCTCTAGGTGTACTGTAGGCACTATATACCGAATAGGCTAGAGCCTTAGACTCACGTAAAGTTTGGAAAACAATACTTCCCATACTTCCACCAAAGTATTCATTGTGAAGTCTGATAAGAGGCATTTTTTCAGCATTGAATGCTTGACCTTTAGCAACCATTAATATTTCGGCTTGTTTCATATCGTAGTCGATAACATAAACCGATGTTTTATCGATATCCAATTCTTTAAAATCCTCTACAGCTTGAATTGGATTCAGTTCAGAAGGAACAGAGTGTAATTCAGTGATAATCTTTTCTGTTTCTTCGAATGATTTTGGTCCGTAATATAAAACACGATGCTTATAAGAAGTCATATTTCGGATAATATCAATTAACTCCTTTGAAGTAATTGCCATTATTTCCTCGTCAGAAAGCGTATTAGTAAACGGATTGACTGGGCCATACTTGGCATAATTGCTCATACCGCTATAAAGAATAGTTTGTTTATTAAGTTTAGCATCAGCTCTCTTTTTGAGAGTATTCAATTTTAGATTTTCTAATGCTTCTTCATTAGCAACTACATTGGCAAGTAATTTTTCGAAAAGCTTTACAGACTCTTCAAAATTATCGTCAAGACCTGTCAAAGAGATATAGCTTTGTTCGTTTTGGCTATTTACCGATAATTCGCAACCTAATTTATAAAACTCTTCTTTTTTCTTAGTTGGACTCATATCTTCAGTTCCTAAGAAGTTGAAATAGTCAATAGCCATACTCAGTTTTTTGCTATGATTTTTACCTCTGTCGCTGATATAGAATAGTTTAAATCTGCTATTTTCTTTGTTTTGCATGTACAATAATGGTACACCGATGTCAGCTTGTTTAATGTCGCTGTTATAGTCTAAGAAGTCAGGCTCAATATTGGATACTTCTTCTTCAAAGATTTTAGTCAAGAACTCCGATTGAGAATCTCTATTGACTTCAACAGGGGTAATGGCTGGTTTTGTTACTTTAATGACTCCTGTATCTTCGCCTAAGTTTTTACGGACATAAACATAATTGTCTTGATAGTATTTTTTAGCTACTTCCATAACTTCTTCTTTTGTAATACTCTCTAGCACTTCAATTTCTTTAACGTAGTCTTTCCATTCGATACGTTGTATAAAAGCTTGTACAAATTCATTGGCTCTACTCGAGTTACTCTCATAAACTTTAATTTTTGAAAGTTTCATATCGCTAATGATAGCTGGTAATAGCCAATCCGGGAAATCACCATTTTTAACCTTTTCTACTTCGGCGATAAGCAAGTCTTTTAATTCGTCTAAAGATTGCCCTTGCTTAGGAGAGCCATACAAGATATGCGTACTGTAATCCGATAAAATATATGGGAAACAACTGGCTTGAAGTACTTTTTGTCGTTGGTTCAAGTTAAGGTCAATAAGACCTGCTTGACTATTACTCAACACCATATCAATGATTCGCATTACCTGTGTTTCTCTGTCTTTGACACCCGGAAAACGATAGCCTAAGTAAACTCTTTCGGTTTCAGGACCGAAGACATCTTTTATGATTGGTTCCGTTAAAGGTTCTTCAAACCCAGGAGTGAATTCTGGATTGTCTTTTCTTTCATAAGCACCAAACTTTTTGTTGACCCAATTGATAACTGAGTCAGGATTAAAATCTCCTGACATACATATAGCCATGTTGTTAGGCACATAGTTTTTATTAAAATATTTTCTAATCTCCGAAAGAGATGGGTTTTTAAGGTGCTCGATAGTACCTATGGTAGTTTGTGTGCCATAGGTATGCTTTTGGAAAAGACCTTCTAATAAAGCCTCAAACATTTTACGACCGTCACTATCTAAGCCTCTGTTTTTTTCTTCATATACAGCCTCTAGTTCGGTATGAAATAGACGGAAGACAGGCATACGAAAACGTTCAGACTCTATATCTAACCATTTTTCTAATTGATTGGAAGGTATATCGTTGACATAAACTGTTGCCTCGGCTGAGGTGTAGGCATTGGTTCCTTTAGCCCCTATGTTAGAAACCATTTTATCGTATTCGTTAGCGATTGCAAATTTGGCAGCTTCTCCAGAAACAGAATCAATTTGAGCCCACAAACGGTCTCTGTTTTCAGTATCATCCATATCAATTTGGCGATACTCTTCATACAAAGCTTCTATTTCTTTAAGCATTGGTTCTTCTTTAGTATAGTCTAAAGAACCGTATTTATCCGTACCCTTAAACAACATATGTTCAAGATAATGCGCTAAGCCTGTGGCGTCTGCTGGGTCATTTTTACTGCCCGCTCTAACAGCGATATAAGTTTGAACTCTTGGAGCATCTTTATACACTGAAAGGTAAACTTTAAGTCCATTATCCAAAGTGTAAATCCTGGAATTCATGGGATCATTTTGCACCTTCTCGTAGCTATTCTCTAATTTATTCATGTTTTTATTGACGTTAAATCCTATCCACGCTAAAGCGACTAGAATAAGAATAATGGTTAATTTGGATTTCATAGTTTTTGTTTAGTAATTAGAAGTCTATTTCGAGGTCAAATTTATCCTTTAGATTCAATAAGTCAGGATTTTTTTTGACCATTTTTTTAAATTTATCTTCAGCAGTATATGCTTTCATTTCTTCTTTTTTGAGAGGAGTAACCTCAACTGTTAAGCTGATACTTTCGTTTTCAAGTTGTGTTTTGAGATATCCTAATAGCTTAGTCTTTTCATCATTTAACACTTCTTCTTGAACTTTATTGTCTAATGATATACACACATTGAAGTTTTCTTTCAGTATGGCTTTTTTATCTCTAAACAGAGATAGTAAATTATGTTTACCGGCATTCTCTTTTTCATTGGCGTATTGTTCCCATTTTTCGTTGAGGTCTTCTTGTGAAAACACTTGTTCATTACGCTTTTCATCTAGGACTACATTATTGTCTTTTCCCTCATCTTCTTTTTCTGATTCAGAATTAGGATTAATAGAAATGGTCTTTTTTGAAATATTGTCTTTAAAGTTAACAATTTTAATGGCTTTTTTGGACGTTTTGGGCAGGTCGATTTTAACATTTTCATTTTCTTCAACCTTTGGAAGAATTGTTGCAGTAGCAACTACTTTTTGTTCTTGGATTTCTTTTGTTTCAACAGTTTTTAATTCATTTGATTGCTTTTGTTTAACGACGAAAGTTTTTTTTTCTACTGAAGTATTATCTTCTTTAACACCACATATTTGCATTAAGGTAATTTCAACTAACAGACGCTGGTTTTTACTCTTTTTGTAGTTCAAGTCCACATTATTACAAAGTTCAAGTGACTTTAGTAGGTATTGTTGTTGCCAACTTTGGCTTTGTTCTAAGTAGCGTTGTTTGTTACTGTCGCCCACTTCTAAAAGAATAAGAGTACTTGCATCTTTGGTAACTAATAAGTTTCTGAAATGCATACCTAAACCGTTGATAAAATTATGGCCGTCAAAACCATTATTTAGGATTTCGTCGAATGTTTTTAGTGCCGAAGGAATGTCCGAATTATGCAAAGCATCAGTTACTCTAAAATAATAGTCGTAATCAAGTATGTTAAGGTTTTGTATGACGGCTTGATAAGTTAGCTTATCACCACAAAAACTAATGATTTGATCAAAAATAGATAAAGCATCTCTAAGTGCGCCATCGGCCTTTTGAGCAATGATATGCAAGGCTTCTTGCTCGGCTTCAATACCTTCATTTTTTGCTACATAAGCCAAGTGCTCAGCAATATCAGCAATTTGTATGCGTTTGAAATCAAATATTTGACAACGTGATAAAATGGTTGGTATGATTTTATGTTTTTCAGTCGTAGCAAGTATGAACAAGGCATGAGCTGGGGGTTCTTCTAAAGTTTTTAGAAAAGCGTTGAATGCTGCTTGAGATAGCATATGTACCTCATCAATGATATAGATGTTATATTTCCCTACTTGAGGTGCAAAGCGTACCTGATCTACTAACTCACGAATTTTGTCTACACCATTATTGGAGGCAGCATCTAATTCGTGAATATTAAAGGAATGGTTGTTATTAAAGCCTAGGCAGGACTCACATACATTACAAGCTTCTATTTCTGGGCTAAGGTTCATACAGTTGATGGTCTTGGCTAAAATACGAGCGCAAGATGTTTTGCCAACTCCTCGAGGACCACAAAACAAAAAGGCTTGAGCCAAATGGTTGTTATTGATGGCATTTTTAAGCGTGTTGGTAATGGACTGCTGACCCACTACTGTGTCGAAGGTAGCAGGGCGGTATTTACGGGCCGAAACAACAAAATTTTCCATCTGATTAATTTGGGAAAACAAATATAATATAATGTTTGTAATGGCTGTAAAGATATTGTTCGTTGTAGCTGAAATACAATTTGAGATTCAATCACAACGAAACAATCCTTATTGTGATTTGAATACTTTTTAGGTCTTGTTTTTCTATTGAAAACAATACTTTGTTTATGTGAAAAATTATTCTAAATTTGCAACCCTTTTTTAAAGTAAGAAAGGAATTAATATTAAACATTAACATTATGAACCATTACGAGACCGTTTTCATTTTGAATCCCGTTTTGTCTGAAGATCAGATGAAGGAGACGGTTCAAAAGTTTACGAAACTTTTGAAAGAAAGTAAGGCAAAAATTGTTGCCGAGGAGCATTGGGGGCTAAAAAAGATGGCCTACAGTATCCAGAAGAAAAAAACAGGTTTTTACTATCTTATTGAATTCACTTCTGATGACAAGGAGATAAATGACAAACTTGAATTGGCATACAAACGTGACGAGCGTTTGATGCGTTGGCTAACAGTAAAGCTAGATAAGCACGCTGTAGTATATGCTGAAAGCAGAAGAAAAAGACTGAGTACTAACAAAAAACAGGAGGCGTAATCATGGCAGACGATATTAGATACCTATCCCCCGTTGATGTAAATAACAGAAACAGTAAAAAATACTGCCGATTCAAAAAGGCTGGTATTAAATACATTGACTACAAAGACCCTGACTTCCTTATGCGATTCGTCAATGAGCAAGGTAAAATCCTTCCAAGAAGAATTACAGGAACGTCATTGAAGTACCAAAGAAAAGTTTCACAAGCAATCAAAAGATGCCGTCACTTGGCATTGATGCCATATGTTGGCGATATGCTTAAATAATTTACAACTATGGAATTGATATTATTACAAGACGTAGAGAAATTAGGCTTTAAAGATGAGATTGTAAACGTGAAAAACGGATATGGTCGTAACTACTTAATTCCTGGTGGTCATGCTATATTAGCGACTGAATCAGCTCGAAAAGTTTTAGCTGAAAACTTACGTCAAAGAGCTAAGAAAGAGAATAAAATTATTGAAGATGCTAACAAATTAGCTGAAGGTATCAATGGCTTGACAGTAACCATTACTGCTAAGACTATTGAAGGCGGAAAGCAATTGTTCGGTTCGGTAACCTCTAACCATTTAGCTGATGAGCTAGAAAAGTTAGGTCATACTGTGGATCGTAAATTTGTTAAGTTAAACAATATCAAAACAGTCGGTACTTATGCTGCTGAAGTGCGTTTGCACAGAGAAGTTAAGGCTGCTGTTACTGTTGAGGTTGTTGCTCAATAAATAACATAAATTGAATTTAATGAAAAGTTCTCGAAATTTTCGAGAGCTTTTTTTTATTCATACCTCAAGGCCTCTATGGGGTCTAGTTTTGCCGCTTTGGCAGCAGGGAAGAATCCAGAAATCAAGCCTACCACAATACATAAAGCCACACCTGACATAATCCATACCCAAGGTATGATGAAGCTACTGCCGACAATTAGAGAGGTAAGGTTACCAATGAAGATACCCAAAACAATACCCATAAGCCCACCGATTTGACAAATAACAATAGCTTCTACCAAGAATTGCCATCGAATAATTTTTGAGGTGGCTCCTAAGGCTTTGCGAGTTCCAATTTCTTTGGTACGTTCCGTTACCGATACCAACATAATATTCATTAACCCTATGGCAGAGCCAAACAAGGTAATGATGCCAATCACTAGAGCGGCTATTGTTACATATTTTATATTTTCGAACATAATTTGAGTTAGATTATCGCTACGGATAATATCAAAATTATCTTCCTCAATGGGCTTTAGCTTTCTTACAACACGCATCTTAGCAATGGCTTGACCTATAGTCGCATTGAGTTTTTCAGCATTTATGGATAATACACTGATGGTGAATGATTGACTGGGATAGCCAAAATATTGCCTAGCATTAGTTAGAGGAATGAGACAAGTTTTGTCTCCACCAAAACTCATACTAGCTCCTTTTGCTTTAAGGACACCAATGACTTTAAACTTGTTGCCACCTATAGAAATAATTTTACCTATAGCCTTGGATTTACCGAAGACGCTTTTTTTAACTTCTTCGCCAATAATAACCATATGCTTGCCTTGTTGGACTTCATCTAAGGTGAAGTTTCTCCCTTCAGCTAATTTATACCCTGCTGTCAAGATATAATTCTCGTCTGTCCCTGTAATGTTGATGTTTGGGTCGCTTTTTTTGGATTGATAAGTGATAGTAGCTGTAGAACTTGCCCACGACGATATAGAGGTAGTAACGGGAAATTCATTTTTAAACCTTATGGCTTCGGCATAGCTAATGGAAGCGTAGCGTTTTGGTTTAGTACCTTTTTTACCTATTCTGATGGATGAGCTTTTGTTTCTGATGTTAAAGGTATTAGCACCCATACTAGTAAAGTTGTCGCTAATGGAAGATTTAATGGATTCTATAGCCGTTTGTATGCCTACCAAAGCAGCAATACCAATAGCAATAATGAAAATAGTTAGTACAGTTCGAAGTAGGTTTGTTCGAATGGATTGCAGAGCAATTTTTATATTTTCTACCATTAACTTCATAGAGTGCTAATGTACGATTTTGTCTTGTTAAGATGAATTAAAAAAAGTACTTTTGCAAAAGCTAAAAATAAGGAGTATTAACCTATAATTAAAGATATATGGCATTTGACATTGATATGATAAAAGCAGTTTATGCGAAATTTCCAGAACGTATAGCACAAGCAAGAACAGTAGTTGGTAAACCTTTGACCTTAGCTGAAAAGATATTGTACACACACCTATGGAACGGTCAGGCAGAGCAAGCCTTTGAACGAGGTGCTGATTATGTTGATTTTGGACCTGATAGAGTGGCTATGCAAGATGCTACTGCTCAGATGGCATTATTACAATTTATGCAAGCGGGTAAGGACAAAGTTGCTGTGCCTTCAACAGCTCATGCCGACCACCTTATTCAAGCTAAAATAGGTGCAGACAAAGATTTACAAGAAAGTTTAAATACCAACAATGAAGTGTTTAACTTCTTGAGTTCGGTATGTAACAAATACGGTATTGGATTCTGGAAGCCTGGTGCTGGAATTATTCACCAAGTGGTATTAGAAAATTATGCTTTCCCCGGTGGTATGATGATAGGAACCGATTCACACACCGTTAATGCTGGTGGTTTAGGAATGGTTGCTATTGGTGTTGGTGGTGCCG